>SKZP01000321.1 GCA_007127275.1 Planctomycetota bacterium | reverse complement strand
GCCGCTGATTGGCTCGCGTGTGGCGAATACTTCCCAAATGGCTTCGACGACGTAGTCCATGTGGCTTTGCGTGTACACGCGGCGGGGAATGGCGAGGCGCACGAGTTCCTGGCGCGCCGGTGTTTCCTTGTCCTCGTGCGGGTCGTAGCCGAACATGACGGTGCCAATTTCGACGCCGCGGATGCCGCCGTGCAGGTAGAGCTCGTTGGCGAGCGCCTGGCCGGGATATTGCAGCGGCTCAACGTGCGGCAAAAACGCCTTTGCATCGAGGTAGACGGCATGGCCACCGGCGGGACGCAACAACGGCACTCCCGCCTCGTGCAGCTTTTCGACGACGTAGCGGGTCGAGGCGTAGCGGTAGCGCAGGTAGTCCTCGTCGAGCACCTCCTCGAGGCCGACGGCAATGGCTTCAAGGTCTCGCCCCGCAAGGCCTCCGTAGGTGGGAAAGCCCTCGGTGAGGATGAGCAGGTCCTGCTCCTGCTTGGCAAGCTCCGCGTCGCGGGTGCAAAGGAAGCCGCCAATGTTCGCGAGACCGTCCTTCTTTGCCGACATGGTGCAGCCGTCGGCGAGCGCGAACATTTCGCGGGCAATTTCGCGTACGCACTTGTTTTCGTAGCCCGGCTCGCGCTGCTTGATGAAGTAGGCGTTTTCCGCGAAGCGGCACGCGTCGAGGTAAAAGGGGATGCCGTGGCGGCGCGCCACCTCGCTGACCGCCCGGATGTTCGCCAGCGAGACGGGTTGGCCGCCGCCGGAGTTGTTCGTCACCGTGACCATAATCAGCGGCACCCGTTCGGCGCCGACGTCGTGGATCAATGCCGCAAGTGCCTCGACATCAAGGTTGCCCTTGAAGGGATGCTCGCTTGCCGGCTCGGCCGCCTCCGCGCAGGGCAAGTCGAGTGCTTGGCCGCCGAGGTACTCAATGTTCGCGCGGGTCGTGTCGAAGTGCGTGTTGTTCGGCACCACCATGTCCGGCTTCACGAGAATGCCGAAGAGGATGCGCTCCGCGGCGCGGCCCTGGTGCGTAGGGATGACGTGCTCGAAGCCGAAGACGTTGCGCACCCGTTCCTCGAAGCGGTACCAACTGCGTGCGCCGGCGTAGGATTCGTCGCCGTTCATCACCGCCGCCCACTGCGACGCCGACATCGCACTCGTCCCGGAGTCGGTGAGCAGATCAATCATCACGAGCTCGGCAGGCAGCCGAAACAAGTTGTACCCGGCCGAGGCAAGCGCCGCCTCGCGTTCGCCGCGGGAAGTAAGCCGAATAGGCTCGGTCATTTTGATGCGAAACGGTTCAATGATCGTGCGCATGATTGTCGCTCGTGCGAGTACGTCCTGTCGGCTTGCGTGCTTGTCGCAAATGTCTCGCACATTTCGTGCCAAAACATCCTGCCCGTAACCGCCAGTGTCGGGTCCGGCGGCAAACTCGCGAGCCGTGCTGGGCCAAGTCTCGCGATGACGTGGCTGCGCGCAAACTCGGACAAAACGGGACCAATGGGGTATCCGTCGGACTGGGTCCTTATCCCCACCCCGAAGCGACTTGCCTTCAGTAGGCTGTCACAATTGAATCCGTCGGGACACGTCGCGGGTAATGCCCACGGGCTTGGCCCGTGGGTCGGCTCCACTTTGCCCCCCACGGGCGAAGCCCGCGGGCTTGTTAGTCACCTGCACACCTACGAATCAATCCGGAAAAGCCCACGGGCCGCGGCCCCTCGGTCGGATCCGTTTGAGCCTCCGACCCACGGGCGAAGCCTGTGGGCTTGAAATTGCGGATCTCAATGCGCGGGCGGTTAGGTAGCCCATCCCATTCACCGTGCGACCGTTCATCAGGGGCTCGCGACTACAGGAACCTGTGCATCCGCTGCATTGCGGAGTGATGGATACGCTGCGAGACAGTGCGCGCGGTCCGTGCCACGGAACTCGTTTGGCGCGTGCCGCTCTCCGGCGAGGGCGAGTTGTGAAGGGTGAACGCGGAGACAGTTCCGCGTTCGTGCGGGTCGCACGAAGGGCTTTCGTATGCACCCCCTGAAACTCCGTCGCCGGGGAGGGGAGGTCTTGTCCCGAGGTGTGTTGGTAAACGCCGAGGCGCGGTGGCGCAGGCCGTGCGAGACGGAGCCGCGTCGGTTCAAATGCGCACGCTACCATGAGGGAAGGGTGCTACTCGTCCTCATGATCCTCCGCTTCAACCGGGTCAACGTCTGAGGCTTCCGGCTTCCTTGGTTGCGAAGTCTCGTTCTCCGCGACGAGCACCGCTTCGCGAAGAAAAGCGGTCAATTGGTGCTCAACCCAGTTGGTTGTTGACTTGGCGAGGTGACGACCGGTGAGAATGTGCGCGTACTCCGGCTCGTGGGTCTCGCTGATATCCGTGACGCGGTTTTTCTCGTTGGGCATGCGCTGAAGGGCTTCCAGCATGGCCTCGGGCTGCACAACGGGATCCTCGGGGTGGTAAAGCAGCCAGACCGGCGCCTTAACCTTTTCAAGCGCCGCGTCACGAGCCGCCTCCACAAGCAGCATCATCTGAACGACCGCTTCCACCGGCACCTGTCGCGTCCAATACCGAGCATGCGCCTCATTGCGCGCCTCGAACTCGACGACCCCGTCGGTCATCCAACGGCCAATCCGCTCACCCCACGGCCCTGTCAGCCATTGTGTGCGCTCATCTCGCGGGGCGAAGTTCGGCGAGATCAACACGAGCCCCGCGACATCCTCGGGGTAGGTCGCCGCAAGCCACGAGGCGAGACTCGCACCGGTGCTCGTGCCGACGAGGACGACGCGTTCACCGAGGCGTTGGCCAATGCGCAGCGCCTCGAGGGCCTCGGCGAGCCACTGTTGCGCTGTCGCCTTCTTGAGTGCCGCGCCGTCTTTGCCGTGTCCCTTGAAACGCGCGAAGTATGCATTCGCGTTGAGCCGACGCGCGGCGGTCTCGACAACCGGGGTGATTTCCTGGCGCGACGCGGTGAAGCCGTGCAGATACACAAGCGCAAGCTCCGAGCGCTCGCCGTGTCCGGTGATGTCGCCCCACAGTACACGAGCTTGCGTCCCGAAGGTCAGGCCCTCGACCTCGGACTCGCGGTCACTGATGAGCTGCGCAAGCTCGTTTAGGGACTCCGGCAAGCCGTCCGGCTCGGGAACGTTGGCCGGGTCGAGTGACGGCCGCGGCCCGAGTAGGTAGCCGAGCCCGGCGAGCAACACGAGCACGAGCAGTACGACGAAAATACGACGCAACCAGGAGCGGCCGCGGCGGATGCGCTGTTGCGGTCGCTGCTCCACTGGCGCCGAGCCGTTTGGGCGTGCGGGCCGGGTGGACTCGCGCTCCGGGCCGGCGTGGCCGCCGTTGCCTTGCAGGCGGCCGGTCTCGGTCGTCGGGCTCGACTGGGTTTCGGGGGTTTGCTTCGGCATGTTCCACCGTGGTTGTTGAACTCGCTGCAGTTGCAGTACGGGCCGGCGCCGCCGGGGCACGACAGGCGTGCCGTCCTCGCGGGCGCCCGTCCATTGTATCCGTCGGTAAGAGCCCGCCCCACTGCGCGCTCAGCGGCCGCGTCGCCCGCTCGCATCTCCCCTTGCGCGTCGTCGCGTACCCTCGGCCCCCATGTATACAACGGCCCGCATATTTTCGTTGTGGCGCGGCGCGCCTCGCTGCTACGTTTGACCCACTACCCGCATACCCCTCCCTTTCGCGGCGCATCTGCCCCCTCGACTTGCCATGCAGAGACACCGCTGCGTGCCCACCTCGACTTGTTTGCCGAGTCCGCGTTTGCGTGCCGGGCTCGTGCCCGCCGTTGCGCCGGCGCTTTTCCTTTGGCTCGCCGTAGCGGTGCTCGTTGCGCCGGAGCCGCTGTTCGCCCAGGAGGACGCGGGACAAACACAGCAGCTCACCGCCGAGGGCGACGACGACGGCAAAAGTAGCAAGGCCAACGCCGACGACAACGACGAACTCGGCTACTGGGCCTACACCTTCGACGAAGCCAACGGGTGGCTTGCGCTAATCGGCGGCTTCTTGCTGATTGGCCTCGCCTTCGTGGCGCGCTCGACGGTACTGCGCCGACTAAGGCGCTTTGCGGAGACGACGCCGAAGGAGTGGGAGGAGGCGCTCGCACAGGCCGCCGCACGGATCCTGCTCGTCGTCTTTCTCGCCGCGGGCGTCTTGCTGATGGGGTACGTCTTTACCGACTACTTTTTTGCCGAGCCGGATCTCGCGGTGCTGCGCGACCATGCCTTCAATGTGCTGCTGTATCTTGCGCTGCTTTACGTCGCCTTCGAGTTGATCGGCCCCGTCGGCGCATATGTACAGACGCTCACGGCGCGCACCGAGACGAAGCTCGACGAGCAGCTTGCCCGCTTCGCGACGTATGCCTTGCGGGGCGTGGTGATCGTTGTCGGGGTCTTTCTGCTTTTCGACCTGATCGGTGCACCGTTCGTCGCGCTCGTCGTCGGCCTCGCCATTGTAAGCGCATTGTTGCTGCTGGTTGGCTACGACGCGGCCCGCAATGTCTCGAGCTCGTTTCAGCTGCTTGCCGACGCGCCGTTTGCCGTGGGCGACGTTATTCGCTTCGGCGACGCCGAAACGGTGGGGGCGGTGCGCCAGATCGGTTTGCGCGCCACCATACTCGAGTCCCCGCAGCGTACGCGGCTCACCGTGCCCAACCACGAGTTGG
>SKZP01000634.1 GCA_007127275.1 Planctomycetota bacterium | reverse complement strand
TATCGGCCCCGCGGAGGCAATGGCGGTGCGTCCGAATGGGACACGGTCCCTGGGGGACCTTGGATACTCTGCCTTTAAAAGGGCGATTGTGCCGCACTCGCTCTCCGGGGCCCGTGGCGCGACGTCGAATCGAATTCGCGGGATGACTTCGCGGCCCGCGGTTGCTACGCTTGGATTCACCCCCTGACGAAGGCATCCGTTTCGGCGCCGTCGTTCGCCAATCGCCAGCGTGGCGATTCGGGTGCAACTCCAGACATCACTTTCCGAAGAGCGAGCCACTCAAAAGCGATGGAAAACCGCTTCACCGCCAAAGATTTCTTTCTCTTCCTCTCCCTCGGTGCCGTGCTCGTCCTGCTCGTGCTGATGATGTTTCAGTACAACCACATGGACGATCGTTTCGCGAGCCTCAAGAGTGAAGTCGAGGAGTACCGCACGGACATCGACCACCTCGGTCGCACGCTTCGCTCGATCAATCAACGCGCGATCGAATATGCCGTCAGCGTCGGCGCCGGCGAAGATACCGTCGCAGCCGGGGACATCTTCGACCGGGAACACGCCCCCGCCTTCAGGTATCTGCTCGAGGCGCACGACCGTCCGGACTTCGCCACCGGAGACACGCTGCGGTTGTCCTTTACCAGTCGCGTCGAAAAGGTCTCGCCGTTCACCTCGGTGACGGCGAACGCCTCCGAAGTGCAGCGCTGGGTACAGGAGCCGCTGGCGATTCGCGATCCGCGCACGCTCGAATGGACCGGCCTGATTGCGCAGGACTGGAACGACGATCCCATCATGGAGCCGCTGATCGACGAAGAGACCGGCGAGCAGAAGATCGACGAAGAGACCGGCGAGCCGCGGTACAGCTATACCTATGAATTCCAGTTGCGCCGGGACGTCCACTTCTCCGACGGTGAGCCACTGACCGCCCACGACGTGAAGTTCACCTACAACTTCGTGATGGACGATCGAATCGCGGCGGATCGGAGTCGCGCTTCGTACCGCCGCATCGACCACGTGGAAGTGCTGGACTCGCACACGATTCGCTTCCGCTACGATCGACCGTACTTTCGGGCCTTCGAAAACATTGCCGGAATGCTGGTTCTGCCCGAGCATTATTACGGACAATTCCTCGAAAGCCGTGAAAAGGCGGAGGAATACAACGATTCCACGGGTCACCTCGTCGGAACGGGGCCGTATGTGCTCGACGGACAAGCCGATTGGAATCCCGGTCGAGCGATCATCCTTAACCGCAATCGTCGCTATTGGGGAGTCGCGCCAGGACCGGATCGCATCGAATACGAGGTGTTCAACGAGGATACGACCCGCCGGACAGCGTTCGAAAACGGCGAGCTGGATCTATATGGGGCGCAACCGATCGAATTGGAACGTCTCAAGGAGCGCTACGGGGATACGAAGCAGTTCTTCCGATACCTTCCGCCGACTGCCGGGTACAGCTACATCGGCTGGAAGCAATACGAGTACAGGAATGGCAGGCCGCATGAACCGACCGTGTTCGCCGACAAACGAGTTCGTCAGGCGATGACCTACCTGATCGATCGCGAAAGGATTCGTCGTCGGGTGTATCGCGGCATGGCGATCGTCGCCGACGGGCCGTTCCACCCCGCGCTGGCACAGCACAATCCAGAGATCTCGCCGCGTGAGCATGACCTCGAAAAGGCCACGGAGTTGTTGCTGGAGGCCGGTTGCTCCTATGAGGGCCGGCGGTTGTTCACGCCCGACGGCGAACGGTTTCGCTTCGCCTTGACCATTCCCGCGGGCTCGGAAACATGGGGCGCGATCGGCAACGAATTGCAGCAAAGCTTCAACGAGGTCGGCATCTCGATGGAAATCGAGTCGTTGCACTTCGACGTTCTCGTCGAACGCCTCGAGTCCCGCGATTTCGATGCGATTACCCTTGGATGGACCAGCGGCTTCGAGATCGACATCCTCCAGATGTTCCACAGCACGCGGGTCTTCAGCGAGGATGCCGAAGGGGAAGAAAAAGGGGAAAACTTCGTCGCCTATCGCAGCGAGGAGCTCGACGAGTTGATCGATCGCGCCCGGCGCACGATGGATGAAGACGAGCGCATGAAGATCTGGCACGAGGCGCACCGCGTGCTCTATGAAGATCAGCCCTATACCTTCCTTTTCCGCCGCGAGTCGCTGCTCTTCGTCGACGAGCGCATCGAGAACGTCGAGATCATGACGGACCCCGAGACGGGCGAGAGTCTCGAACGCCTCAACCTAGGCTCCGCGGGAACGCCGCTCGAGTGGTACGTGCCGAGGGATCGACAACGCTACGGAAACTAGTCAGGTCGACCACCCCTCGCTTCCGGTTGCCAACAAAGGTCCACGTTCCTTAGTCGCGAAGATTCGAGAGCGCCATGCTTACCTATATCGTCCGGCGCATCCTGCTTCTCGTCCCCACGCTGATCGGGATCACCTTCGTCATCTTCATCGTGATGGCGATGGCTCCCGGGCAGTTGCAATTGCCGGACTTTGACGAGGACGGCATCGACGCCGAGGAAGCAGCGGCACTACTCGCCGCCCATAAGGCCCGGTACGGAATCGATCAGCCCGCACCGGTGCAGTACCTGCGCTGGCTCAATGCGATCTCGCCGCTTGGGTATCACCTCGACCTCGAGACGGGGGAGCTGTCCTCGCAGTTCGGCTTCAAGTGGCCCGATCTCGGACGCAGTCGCGTGATCCATCGCCCGGTGGGGGACATCATCCTCGAAAAGCTGCCGATCACCGTGCTGTTGAGCCTGATCGCCACACCGTTTGTCTACCTTGTCTCGATCACGCTCGGGGTCTATCAGGCCCAGAAGCGGGGGACGTTGTTCGACGTCGGCACGGGGATGTTTACGCTTGCGCTGTGGTCGATACCGGTGATTTGGACCGGGGTGTTGCTGGTCATCTACGTCACCGGCCAGCAACATTTGGGATGGTTTCCCACGCCGAATTCACAGATGGCTACATACGAAATGCGCGGGGCGCCGTTTTTGCCGAGCTTCGGCGATGGGCGCGACGTGGCGATCTTCTTCGGGGCACCGCTTGTCTCCGCGGTCGTGCTCGCACTGCTCGGCCACCGCTGGCTCAGGGTGCCCGGCGCGCTCCTCTTTGCCGTGATCGGTGTGGTCTTTGCGATCGTTACCGTCAATGTCACGGGGGTGATGTCGGAGGGCTTCAGCCGCGGCTACTTCCTCGACTTCGCGATGCACCTCGTCTTGCCGGTGATCTGCCTCGTCTACGGAGGGTTCGCCTTTCTTTCGAAGCTCACGCGGGCCTCGGTGCTCGAAAACATCCTCTCGGACTATGCACGAACGGCCCGTGCCAAGGGCCTTACCGAGAATCGCATTCTCTGGCGACACGTCTTCCGTAACAGCCTCTTGCCACTGATTACGGTTGGCGCATCGTTGTTCCCCTCGCTGCTGGCCGGCTCGGTGATCGTCGAAACCATCTTCGAAATCGACGGGATGGGCAAACAAATGGTCGACGCGGCGATGAACAAGGACCGAGACCTCGTGCTCTCCGTTGCGCTGATCAGCGGTGTCCTCACATTGATTGGCTATCTTGTTGCCGACCTTGGCTATGCGATCGCCGACCCGCGAGTAAGCTATGACTGATTCGACGCGTCAAACTCAACAGCCAACCACCGACACCGAGGCGAGTAGCTACCAGCCACCGGTGCCCACGGAAGCGGTGCGGCCGGAGAGCTTCACCAAGCGGGTGGTGCGCGATACGTTCCGGCGTTGGGGCGCTCGCATCGGCATCGCCTGGGTCGGCTTTGTGTTCCTGCTTGCCGTATTCGCACCGGTGCTCGCCAACAGCATGCCGTTGCTGGCCAAGACTCAAGATCGGGGCATTCACTCCCCGATGTGGGATTGGGCCGACGCGATAGACATCACCTTGTTCGTAGCCTTGCTGCTGATGATCGGCCTGTTCGCGATCGGTAAGCGCATGAGCACGGCGAGAAAGTTCCTGATTCTCTTCGCCGGAATTGCCGGCGCTTTGACGCTGGGCATTTTGTTCAAGGGTACGCCCGACGACTTGCCGCGCTACACCGAGTATCGCAACGCACTCGCCTCCGGCGAGGCCGAGTGGGTCGTCGACGCGCCGATCGCGTTTTCGCCGCGCGACAACCGCACCGACCGCGACCCCGACGAGGAGTACCGGTTTTTGTCCAGCGATTCCGATCACTGGCTGGGAACCGACCGCAACGGCCGCGACGTCCTGTCCAGCCTGATCCACGCCTCGAGGATCGCGCTGGGAATCGGCTTCGTCGCCGTCGGCATCTCGTTGTTCATCGGTGTGATCATCGGCGGGCTGATGGGCTATTTCTCCGGAATCGTCGATATCCTCGGCATGCGCTTGGTCGAGATCTTCGAGGCGATCCCCGCGCTCTTCCTGCTGCTCACCTTCGTCGCCTTCTACGGGGGCAATCTGTACGTGATCATGGTGATCCTCGGTTTGCTCGGCTGGCCCGGCTTCGCCCGTTTTACGCGGGCGGAGTTTCTCAAGGCGCGCGCACAGGATTACGTGCAGGCCGGCCACGCGCTGGGATTGCCGTTGCACTCGATCCTCTTTCGGCACATGCTGCCCAACTCGCTTGCCCCGATTCTCGTCACGGCGGGCTTCGGCATTGCCGGCGCGATCCTCGGAG
>SKZP01000293.1 GCA_007127275.1 Planctomycetota bacterium | reverse complement strand
GGTGGGCCCGGGGAACCTACGACACACCGAGACCTTGCAGGCCTTCGGGCGCAAGTACTCCTTCGCCGAAAGAATCAAAGAAAGAAAAGTCTCTGCCGAACCGCTGACTGTTGCGTTCAACGGGTGTCGCATACGAACGGTGGCTCCGTCCTCGAAGCGTTGCTGCTGCAAGCCTCGCAGCGCACTCGTTGGGCATCTGCGTGGGAGGTTGTCATGGCTGGGAGAACGCGGTGGGGGATTCCGGTTGCCGTGGCGGCGCTTGTCTTGCTGTTGCTCGTGGCGGCGCTTTGGCTCGCCACGGATCTCTTTGACGCAGCAAGCGACGAGGCGACTCAGTTGCCGCACGCGGGCGGGCAAGATGCGGAAGTAGGTGATGGCGCCTCTCCAGGTGCCGGCGACTCGCCGCAGACGGAGGCGGCGGACGCGTCGGCTCGTGCGCACACCCCTGGGAATGAAGCCGCTGAGGATGTCGCACATGAGGATGCGCACTCGGAAGAAGTCAACGGCGACGACGCGGACGACGTGCGCGCGAGCGAGAGCGGCGGAAAGATTCTCGGGCGGGTGGTGAATTCAGACGGAGGGCCCGTGGCGCAAGCGCGCGTCTATCAGGGTCGCATCCCCGGCAACCCGCGTTCGCTGCGGCGGCCGCCGAGCAAAGACGGGCCGAAAGCGGTGACCGACAAGGAAGGGCTGTTTCGCCTCCCGGCTCACCAGTGGCAGCGCTTTCGCGACGAGGTTGTCATACGTCCCCCCGCACCCTACGCCTTTGCCGTTCATCCCATCAGCTCGACCTACACCCGAGCGGCGAGACTGAACGAGCCGGGGGACGAAACCGCTGGGATACCGGAGTTCGTGGTCGAGCGCGGCGGCGGCGCACACGGCGTGGTGACGGACCGCCACGGTGTTCCACTTGTGGGCGCGACCGTCTACCTCGGCGGAACCCATCGCGGCAGTGCCGGTATATGGCTGGAAGGCCCGACGGCCAACACTGACGCCAACGGCCGCTACTTCCTCGAAGGGGTGTTGCCCGGGCGCGAGTCGTTGACGGCGACGGCGCCGGACTACATCGCCGCTGTGCAAACCGACGTTGAGTTCCGTGCGTCGAGCGTTACGCGCTCAGTCGACTTCAAGCTGGATCCACTTCCCGCGCTGACCGTTACGGTCACCGACGGGCGCGATCCCATACCCGGTGCAACCGTCGAGGTCGGCTCCATCCACAGCCAGTTGTTCAAGGTGTCTCGGGAGACGGACGAAGAGGGGCAGGTTCGGTTCACCGAGTTGGTTTTGCTTGAGCGCGACGCGAGGATTGTTGCCTCGAAGGATGAGGCCGAGAACCAGGTGGAGGTTCACTTCGAAGAGTTCGACCTGGAAGTCGAGCTCGAACTACTCCCACCCGCCTCGCTTTCCTTGCGGCCCGTCGACGCAGAGACCGGGGCGCCCATCCTGCTGGAGCGCTACGAGCCGGGCGAGATTCGCGGGACCGGCCCGGCCGGCTTTCCGCACGTGGCGCGCGAGGCGAGTCAGCGTATCAAGCGCTCACTCGACGAGGACGGCACCTTGCGCTTCGCGAACGTCCAGCCGGGCAAGCACGAACTGGCGGTGGCCCCCGTCACCCACGAAGAGGCGCTGATCACCGTCACGCTCGAGCCGGGGACGGAGACCGCACTAGGAGATGTCGCGCTGACGCGTGGCCCGTTGCTGCGCATTGAGGTCGTCGACGGAAACGACGCACCCATTGAAGGTGCACGCGTCGTTGTACGGCCGGCGAGTCGAAGGCGGACGTCGTTGCTGCCGCCTCCGGCACGTGACTCGGTACAAGGCACGACCGACGCCGCGGGGCGCTTTGAAACGCCAGTGGCATCCGAAGGAGCCCGCATTGCCGTTCGGCACGAAAATTTCGCCCACGAACGCCAGACCGTCTCGGACCTGGCGGGGCAGCGCGTTCACGAGGTGCGCATTCAACTTCACCGGGTCGGCTCCGTCGTCGGCACGGTCTACGACACACAAGGCCAGCCGGTGCCCCACCGCGAGGTTTCGCTGATCCTCGACAAGCGCCGCGGAATCAATACGCGGACGACCGACGAGGACGGGGACTTCGAGTTTTCCGGACTTGAAGCCGGAGCATACATCGTGAGGGCCGCCCCCGACTCGCCGACCGGGGTCGTCGACGGGCTGCCGGACGAAGACGACCCCCGCTGGTTTCGCTTGGAAGAGGGAGAGACACGGCGGAAAGACGTTCATCTCTCCGAGGACCCCAACGAGGCGCCGGACGACGCGTCGCATGCGCTGTCCGGAGTGCTGCTGTATCACGACGGCTCCCCGGCGACCCAGACACCACTTGAGGTGTCCCGTCGCTCCGGCAGCGACGAAGCGGTCGTCGACAATGCGCGCACCAACGCTCGCGGCGAGTTCTTCATTGCCGGCACCCCCGGCGACGTGACCGGCCGGGTACACCTGCGCGTCACGGTCGAGCCGGAGCGGGAGATCACCTTGGTGCGGACTGCGCCTCAATCCGGAGAGTTGGGTGAGGTACGCCTGCCGCCTTCGGATCCAGAGGCGCGCAGTTCCGTCGTCGTGCGCGTGGTTGACGGCCACACCGGTGTACCGACCGCCCATGCGGTTCGCATCCGCACTGTCGAGATATTGGGCATCTCGCAATCCGAGTACCTCGACCGGGAAATCAAAGTTCGCGGCGAAGCCCGCATGGAGGACTTGCCGCCGTGGCCGCTTCGCTTCGAACTCGTGGGCGACGTACCGGAGATGTATCAGGTGCTCCAGATTGGCAGGGGCGGCGAGGGGGAGGTCGAGTTGCGCGTCTACGCCAGCACGCGCGTGACGTTTCACGTACGCAGCGAGGCGGAGCGCGTACAGGGCGAGCGCACGCGGGTCTTTATCACGACGCGCAGCGGTGATTTCCGTGGTCCGCAAGGGCGTGGCGAATTGGACCGTCCCATTACGCTCGACGGTTTGGGGGCCGGCCGCGAGTACACTGCAACCGTACTCAATGTGGCAACGCGAGAACGAATGACGGTGCGTTTCACGCCGCAGCAGGGGATGACGAAACGAATCGAGGTCACCTTCGAGGAGTAGGTGCTCCAGCCGAGGCGCACAACCGGAAGCGCAAAGCGCTTACGCAATAACGCCCGCGTGGTGCAGCTTGGCGAGCAGTTGCTCGGGTAGGTCGCGGCCGGCTTGCACGTTCATGTAGGTGATGCCGTGGCGCGCGCAGAAGCTGCGCCAGCCGTCGAGGTAGCTCGCGTAGGCTTCGCGGTAGGCGTTGCGCAGCGCGGCAACCTCCTCGACGGTCAGCTCCACGTGCGTTTCCGCATCCAGGAGTCGCAGCGCCCCTTCGACGCGCTCGTGCGTATCCCCCAGTGGATCCGCCTCGTTGGCGAGATGCACAAAGACCACGCGACGGCTCGCGTCCGTGGCGAGGCGTGCGAGGGCCGGCTGCAACGCGGCGGCGTCGTAGCCGTCGCTGACGGCCACCACCAGATTGTTTGGGCCGAGCCGCGTGAGCGCCTGCTCAACCGCCGGGGCGAAGCGGCCCGACGCGGCGGCCTCCGCCGGCGCCTGCGGCTCTTCGGCCAGTTCGGCCAGCAACGTAAGAAAGCCGACCGGCCCCTTGCGCGTGGGCAACCAGCGCAGCAGGCCGCGGGCGCGCGCATCCGAGATCAGTGGCCGCACGCGGTGACCGCCGCCGGAGCCTTTGCGGCCGCCGCGCAGGGCAAGGTAAGCCACGCACGTCGCCACGAGCAACGCCTGCTCATACGGGGTGCGCGGCAAGCGCCCCGGTCCGCGGCCGCCACGCACCGCCACCGGCAACTCGAGCGCCATGCTCGCCGAGCCGTCGATCAACACGTCCACCTGTGTGGCCGCCTCCATGGCGAACGTTTTGACGTGCAGGCGCCCGAGCCGACCGTACACGTTCCAGTCGAGCCACTTGAGGTCGTCGCCGACCGCATACGGACGGTGCTCGACGAACTCGAGTTGGCCGCCCCGCGTCACCCCGCGCAACTCTCCGCCGGGCAAACCGCCGCGGCGCAACGCAAGGCTGAAGCGTTCGAGCCGTCGTTCCAAGGAGACGTCAAACCACTCTGGCGCGCGGCGCTGCTTCATGATGGGTGACTCTACGCGCAGGGACTTGGCCATGACTGTGACGCATAGGTTCGAGGTGTACTCCGTACCCAAACCGACGCCGCCAAGCATACCAGTATGTGCCCGGGAAGACGCTACGCCTACCTACCCAGATCTACGGGTAACACGTGATTGGGAGGCCGTGGACGAACTAGCCTTTCGGGGCTACAGGATTGGGGGCTTGTTCCCCTTCGGGCTTAGGCCGTGAGAGCGGGAGTGTGTGGTTGTGGGTTGTACGCCGCCCCCCGGGAAATCAGGGCTGCCGGCTGCCGTACTGGGCTACCCTCGGACACCTCCTGACGGGGACCGCGTGCACTCTTGCCTTCGCGAGCAGTTGCGGGGCAACAGCCGTTCGGGTACGGAAACGCGAACGCCCACGGGCCGCTTGACCCGTGGGCGGTGGTTTTCTTGCCTTCTACCACTTGTGCCGCGCTAGTCGCGGTCGCGGATGGTTAGGATGGCGCTCTCGCTGTTGGCGCGTAGGTCCGGCGAGTACATCCCCCAGGCTTGCACCGGCAGGG
>SKZP01000514.1 GCA_007127275.1 Planctomycetota bacterium | reverse complement strand
GATTGCGCAAGCGCTCGAACACGCCAGGCAAGCCGGCATCCACAACGTCAACCTGGACCTGATTGCCGCCGTCGGCCCGGCCAGTGGGGCGCGGGAGCCAGAGCGTACCCGTCGCGACCTCGAAGCCGCCCTCGGCCTCGGCAAGATGCTGCGGCACATCTCGGTGTATACGCTGGTGATTGAGCCGGGCACGCCGTTTTGGGCGCGGGCGCAGCGGGGCGAGGCGGTCGCGGCCGACGACGAGGTTGAGGCGACCTGTTACCGGCTGATTCACGAGACGTTGCGCGAGGCCGGCTTCGAGCGGTACGAAGTCAGCAACTTCGCACGCGGCGCCGAGCAGAGTTGCCGGCACAACCTCGCCTACTGGCGCTGTGAGCCTTACCTGGGTCTCGGCCCCTCGGCGCACAGTTACGACACGCGGCGCCGCCGGGCGAATGTGCGCGACCTGCGCCGCTACGTGGACGCGTATGACCCCGAAGCCGCCCACGGAGCGCAACGTGGCGGCCCGGCGGCGGGATACGAGGAGGAGACGTTGACGGCGCAGCAGGTTGCTGCGGAGGGATTGATGATGGGGCTGCGGGTGCGCGAAGGGGTCGACCTTGACTCTCTAGGCCGTGTGGCTGCCGCCGTGGCGGCGGACTCGGGCGAGCCGGTGCAGCCGTGGCAGTCGCTGCCGTCGCACCTCGAAGCCACACTGGGCCGCTACGTCGAAACCGGCTGGCTGCACTGGGAGCCGCCTCGGCTCTCGCCCACCGACGAGGGGATTGCCCTTGTGGACCGTATGGTGCTCGACCTCGTGGGTGCGCTCGACGCCGACTGACCCATACCGCATGTGCAGTTGGTTACCCCTCACGAGACTAGTTTCTGCCTGCGGCCGGCGGCCTCGTCGTGATGCCTTACCTTCGGAGAAGGCCTGCCGGAGGGGCTGCACCCGCTCGGCGAGCACGCGCCACCTTCGTCCGATAAGATTTGTGCGTGACAGGCCGTGTTGTCCGAGGATAGGGTAGGGAAAACACCTCGAAGCGTATACTACAATGGTTTGTGGGGAGGCCCGCCATTGCCTCGTGCGCTTCGACCGCTACGCCACCGTCGACATGGCCCGAGCCGCTACGCAATGGGTGTTCGCGCAGCGCGCCGTCTTTTGCACCGCACCGTTCGCCGAAGAGTTGCCCCGATGCACCGCCTACGTGCCGCCACAACCGACCTGCCTACGCGCTTCGCTTCGCTGGCCTCGCTGCGTGGCCCTGGCGTGGTCTTCGTGGCGGCGTGGCTCGTCGTGGGGGCGCTTGCCCCACCGGGCGCGGCGTTTGCCGAGTCGAGCACCTCGGGCGTCGAGGAGGAGGGGCCGCGACTTGCGGCACGAGTCATCGACGAGGACGGACAGCACCGCGAGCTTTCCTCGCAGGAGCGCCGAAAAGCGCTCGCACGGGCACGCGAAGAGGTGCGCTGGTGGCACGAGATTGACGTGCCGGCGGAGGACGAGGCGCGCTACGCATATATGGAGCGGATGCTGCGTTCGCTGCGCTTCTTCTTCAAGCATGGGCTGAATACGCACCTGCAGAGCGCCATTGAGGAGCAGCGCGTGTTGCGTGAGAACGACCCCGGTTTTTGTGTGCTCGCCGGGCTCGTCAACGGCTACTCTTCGACGCTCGAGGCACGCAATCAGGGGCTTGAGGATGTGCGTCGGGCGTTGCGCCTGGATCCGCGCTTTGCGTTTGCGCGCTTTGCCGACGGGTTGGTGCGCATCCTGCGCGAGCAGGCGCGGCTGATGCGCGGCCACGAGTTGCGCGCCGCGCACGTCCGCATTGCGGTGGCCAACCTTGAACGGGCGCTCGAGGCGCGTCCGGAGCTTGCCGAGGCGCAGCGGTTTCTCGCGCTCGGCCATGCGATGCTCGCCAAGTTCGACGCGGCGCTTTCCGCGGCCGACCGCGCACTCGAGCTGCAGCCGGAGCGCACCGCGACGTGGCGCGTCTGCGTGGCCATCTTGCGCGAGCGCGACCCGCAGCAGATCGTCGAGGCCATGGAGCGCCGCCTGCGTGAGCACGCCGAGCGGTTGCCCACGGGAATGCGCCTGCACATCTACGGAATGATTGCCGACGCGCATATGCGGCAAGGGGGGCACAACGCGGCGTTCGAGGTTCTCGTCCGGCAAGCGCTGCCGGTGGCGCACGAGTATCCCGAGACGCTGCGGGCGTCGCAATGGCGCAGTCTGTATGCCGACGCCGCCCGCGCCGCGGTCCGCAAAGATCCGCGCGACTTGACGCTCGCCTTCGGTTTTCTGACCGCCGCGAAGCGCCACTGCCGGGATCAGGATTTGCGCCGCTACCCGTTGGTGCAGCCCTTTCGGGAGGTGCTCGCCATCGCGCTTCGCGAGCGCGACACCGACAGCGATGCGGCATCCACTCGAGCCCTGCGAACGCACGGCGGCACATTCGTGACGCTGCTGGCGGAGGCGATTGCGCAGGATTCGCTGAGTGAGCGGGAAGCGGCTCGCGTCGTCGAAGCGGTGGGCTGGTTGCAACGCACCTCGCCGGTTTCGCTCGACGAGTTCGAGACGGAGCGGGCGACGTTGTGGGGGCTTTTGCGCTGGTTGTTCGTGCAGCACCGGCGTAGCGAGGACGCGGAAATCTTCGAGCTCGGCATGACTTTCGTGCGGGCGCTTTTGCCGGTGGAGGCGGAGCGCGAGCACCGGCGTTACGACGAGGCCGTCCTCGAGGGGGCTTCCCTCGTGGTGCTTCGCGAGGTTCAACGGACGCTGAGCGAGCACGGCCTCGTTGCCCGGCAGGCGGCGACACGGCAGGCGTCGGCGCACATCCTCGCGCGGCTGATGCGCTCGACCGAGGGGGACCGCCAGGCAACGTTCGTGGAGCACGCCGAGGGGATTCTGAGCGCGGAGGGGCTGAACGAGGCGGCGCTCGACGAAATGGTGGCCGTCTGCGAGGTGATGCGCCTCTACCCGGTTCAACCGCTCGCGCGGCCATTGCTCGCGGCGATGCGACGCGTGCATGCCACGGAGAATGCCGCATACTGCCGGCGCCTGTTCCCCGCGGCACATGCGGCGCTCAATTCGCTTTCGCCGGAGCGACACGAGCCGGACTGGCAGCCCAACGGGCAGACGCCGCTACAGGAATACGCGCGGTTGCTGGAGGAGTGGCAGTCGCACCCTGCGGTCGCCGGACGGTAGAAGCTGGCAGGAAGGCGGCGAGATCTGCGGGTACGACAAGGGTTTGGCCGCGAGACGGTGCGGAGCGTGGAGCGTGTGAACAAGCGAGTCGCGGAGTCACTTCCCGTGAGGGAAGGGCACGGGGGTTCGGTCGCACGTCGGATGCCGCCGCAAGGGGCACGCTCGGCACGGCCTTGCGGCGTCGCATCCTCGGCCCCGCAGCTCAGGCCTCGCACATGAGGAAGCGTCGCGGACGTTCGAGGAAACAAGGGAGGCCATTCGAGGGACGCGGGTCCTTGAAGGGACGCCTTCTTGGGTGGGTTGCGGATTTCGGCATTTTTCGTTCGATGAATGGCGGAGTACGCACGTTAAGGATAGGGAGTATGTCCAGTACATACCGGGCTCAAGCAAAACGCGCTCGCCACACCGTTGCCGCCGCCCCACGCCAGCCTATGCCGGCCTCGTCTTCCATGCCGCCCGATCCGTCTCGTAAAGATGTTGCCGCCTCCGGACAAGAAGGATCCGGCTATGCCGACGCATCCTCCTCCTCCAACGACGGTTGGGCGCACGAGGGAGAGATCAACGGCGGTGGTGCCGGTCCGGGAAACGGTGCGGAGCCGGTCGAGCCGACGGCGGCGGAGATTGACGGAGGCGCCGACGAGCGCAACCTGCTTGTGCGCTTCCAACAGGGGGATCCGGAGGCCTTTGAGATTCTCTGGGCACGCTATAATGGTCCCATCTTCAACTTCATCTACCGAATGGTCGGCTCGAACGCCGACGCCGAGGAGCTGGCGCAGGAGACGTGGGTGCGGGTGCTGCGCGCGGTGGACCGCTATGAGCCGCGAGCGAAGGTGCTGACCTGGGTCTTGCAGATTGCGCGCAATCTCTGCCTCGACCACTTCAAAAAGATGGCGCTGCGCCAGCATCAGTCGCTGCAGATCGAGACCGGCGACGGGGAAGGGGGGTCCACGTTGGGCGACTTGCTGCCCGACCACGACGCCGTCGCTCCCATTGATCCGTTGCTGGCCTCGGAGTCGAGCGAACGGTTGCAGGCGGCGATTGCGCGGCTGAGCGACAAGAAGCGCGAGTCGCTCGTCCTGCGCATTTACCACGAGTTGCCGTATGACGAGATTTCGAGAATTGTCGAAGCGCCGGCAGGGACGGTAAAGTACCGCGTCCACGAGGCGATCGGCGAATTGCGCACGATGTTGCAGAAATCGGCCAACGAAGAGGGCTGACCCCGCGTTGAACCTGTCGGAGCGGCGAAGCGAACCGAACGCACTCAACGTTTCGCCGCTTGCCCCCCGGACCCTCCTACCGAGCGAGCCGTTGAGGTCGCGGAGAATTGCCATGCGACACGACCCGTCGCCCACGCCCAAGCCAAACCCCGAAGTGCGCGCCGAAGAGATTCTTGCGGAGTTGCAGGACGCCGCGCAGTCGTTGCCGCCGTTGCCGGACGACGCGAAGGAATTGGTCGCGCAAATGCTCGCGGAGCCCGCGCATTCGGTGCCG
>SKZP01000243.1 GCA_007127275.1 Planctomycetota bacterium | reverse complement strand
CCGTTCAATCCGATCGAGGTCGGTGCGCATCGCCGACGGTGCGACTTCGCTGAGCGTCGCAAACTCCTGGCGAATGACCCTGAGCTGGTCGTCGAGCGACATTGGTGAAGCGCCGAGCATCAGCACGGGCTGCTGTGCCTTGGCGGTGAGGATATGGCGATACCGTTCCTCAAGGTCACCTAGATAGGCCGATAGCGCTCGCAAGTCGCCGACGTGGTCGCGATCCTGCTCGCTGGAGAGGGTCGGCAAGTCGCCGCCGACGACGGGGTCGGAGACGCTGCTGGTTTCGGCGATCAACGAATGGGTGTGCTCGAGCACTTCCGCGCGCCGATCCAATTCGGACGACGGGGGGCGGTTGATCGCTTCCCGTTCCGTTTCGATGCTCTCCAGCTCGGCATTGAGGTAGTACACGATGACGAGCGCGACTAGAAAGGCGGCCAAGCAGAACGCGAACGGCGTGAGAAATCGAATGTGAGTCATCTTCGAGGCCTCGGATCGACAGGGGTTGCCAGCAAATGTCGAAGGGACGGGCGGAGGGACCTAGTCTTCGAAGCCCAACATGTAGTACACCTCCGCCGGCCGCCAGAATTGGTAGGTTTCCGAGAAGTCCGCAAGGTCCCCCTCGTCGATGCGACGGAATTGGCTGTCCTCGCGGAAGTTAACCCCCAACACGATAATGTCGGTGTGGCGGGAGATCTCTGTGTCGATTTGGTAGCCCTCGCTGCGCAACATCTCTTCGGTTTCATGCCGGGAGAAGCGCGAATAGGCTCCGCCGAATTGACCGGCGAGCGCGAAGCGCGGTTGCATATCGCGCGCGAAGTTGCGCGAAAGCACCTTGTCGCCCGCTTGCATCGGCACGTCGTCGTCCTGCAGCATCGTGATTTCGCACCAGGACATGAAGTCGCCGATCACCTGGCGCACCGAGATCATGCCGATTGCCACGGGACGCTCGGCGCGCTGGAGACGCTGCACCT
The DNA here is from genome assembly GCA_007127275.1 of Planctomycetota bacterium. Taxonomy (GTDB): domain Bacteria; phylum Planctomycetota; class UBA8742; order SKZP01; family SKZP01; genus SKZP01. The sequence continues at coordinate 3,702 of SKZP01000243.1, read as the reverse complement.
CGAAGGTCATCCCCGGTTTTACGTTGTCGCGCTGCCCGAGGTTGATATAGGCCCAGCGCCGTTCCATGTCGACAAACCAGATTTCGCCGTCGTAGTGCTCGGTTTCCGCGCGCGCACGAATCGAGTCGGCAAGCGCCTGCTCCAACTCCTCGAACTCCTCGGAAATCTCCCGTCTCAAGCGCTCCACCCGCTGCCGCTGCTCGCGCAGGCTGCTGATCGTATCGCGTGTCGTAGGAGTCCAGATGTCCCGGTACATCTCGAGCAATTGGCGCTCGGTACCGACCACGCTCTCCTGTGCTTGCTCGACCTGCTCGATCGCCTCGCCGATCTCTTGTACTTTGTCGGTGATTTCGCGGTCCCGCTCTCGTTCACTGGATTGGATCGACGCTTCGGCGCGGGCATACGCGTCGTCGGCATCGATTTGCACCTGGCGGATCTCAGCCAAAAGATGGCTGTTGACATCGAGGAACAAGTCGATCGTTTCGTCTTGGCGGTGAATCAACTCAACGAGGTTGACCCAGTTGTCGCCGATGCCGCGAGTATCCCAATGAATGTCTCGAGTTCCGTCGTCCTCAATGTCGACATTCAGGAAATCGTACTCGCGCAAGCCGATCCGGTCGAGGATCGCACCGATCGAGTGTGGATTGGCCATCGCGCTTGCCCCGCGGAAACCGAGCCATTCGGTGGCCTGCTCCGCACGAACCCGCGCTTGGTCCTCGGCGACCTGCACCTCATAGATTTGCACCTGGTCGGCGTGCAGCGACCGGCGCTCCTCTTCGATATCTTCGACGAGCGTGACCGCCCAATACGAAATGCCCAACGTGGCGAGGATCAAGACGATCATCGGAATGAGCAAACTGGGCCCACGACGGCGTCCTCGTGCCATCTGGTTGTCCTCCGAAGGGTGGGGGACTCGACGAGCAGGGGAACTGGGGATCTGCGAGGGGAGCGCATCTGCAAGGTTCAACGCGCCGAACCACCGGGATGTAACGCCCATGGATACGACATGGACACACATCGAGGGCTTCAGCGCGGGGGGAGGGGAGCCATGATCTTCTCATGGAACGGCCGCGAGTCAAGCTCTTTTGCTGCTCTCGCGTTGCTTTGACGGTGATCGGGAAGGTGAGCTTGCGCCCGTCGAAATGGCTCGCTGTCGGCCGTCCTTCCTCGAAGGTATCGAGCGTTCGCCGCTGGCGAGAATGCGTTTGCGACAACCGTGGGATCCGTTCCACCGTAGCCCAAAGGGGGGCGGTCGTGGCCCCAAGCGGCTGCGTTGCGCCTTCCGGGAACCCGCTTCGGGGAGTCAAGGCGGCGAGTTCGTCCACGACCCCGGAGCCCCTTTTACTCGTCCGTGTGTGACGTCGGATTGCGCTCTGCGGTCGCGGAGTCTTGAGTGAGGTCGAGACCGCCGTCCAGCTCGAGGTGGGCGTGCAGGTCGAGCAAGAGTTGATGAATCTGTAGCAGTTCGTGTTCGAACTCCTCCGTTTCGTCCTGGGCGAGCACGGACTGCTGCATCGTGGCCAGATGCTCGGCAAACTCGTCGACGAGCGTCGCTTGCTCGGCAAGCTGTGTGGCCTGGCGCTCTTCGAGACGCGCCAGCAGTCGCTGGGTGGTGCGGTGTTCGCGCCGAAGCTCGGCGAGCTCTTGGGCGAGCGCGTTGCCGGGCGGCACCTCGCCGGGATGATCTGCGAGGTTGTTGCCGTTGGCGGTCGCAGGGAGCGGTGCGACCGTTGCGTCGCCGCGATTGAGGTGCGGTTGCGACTCGTTGCTCGCGTTCGCCCCGAAGCGTGCTCCGAAGGCGAAGGCGGCAACGGCGAGGAACGCCACCGTCGCGCTCACCATCGCAAGCAGGCGCAACGACGTTTGACGTTGTTGAACGTGCGGGGGGGGTAGAGTGGTAGCGTCCGGCGCCGGCGATACCGTCGCCGACATCGTCGTGCGCCCGCCGGCTTGAGTCTCCTCCGGCGTGCGGGCGCTTACTTCCGTTTCGCGGGATTGTTGCGAAACCGGCTGCGGCGGAGGTGCGAACGTGGTGCTGACTTCGGCGGTTGTCGACGCGTCCGTTTCGCTTGCCTCGCTCGCCGAGCCGGCGGGGGGGCCGGGGGTGACGACCGGCTGCACGGCCGTTTCCCCCGCAGCGATGGCCGCCGCGGTCTCCTCGGGATTGAGGATGCGCAGGGCCTCGCGGTCCGGGGAGAGTGTCGCCTCGCTGTAGGAGACGCGCGTTTGGCCGAGAGAGATCACGTCCCCCTCGGCGAGCAACCGCTCTTCCCCTTCGTCGAGCGGTTCGTCGTTGACTCGCGTGCCGTTGCGGCTGCCGGCGTCGACGACGGCATAGCGGCCGCCGCGCTGGGGCTTGATCAGGCAGTGAAACGAGGAGCACTTCTGGTCCGAAAGCGGCACGGCATTCGCCTTGGCCCGGCCAAAGCCCGAGTCGAGCTCGCCGAGCTTGTATTGCCGTCGCTGGCCGTCGGGGGTCTCGATCAGCAACCACGCCATATCCGGAGATTCCATCCCGGTTGATAGCCACCCAATTGGCGGACGCCGGCGAGCAACTCCATGTCGGCTCGCAAAATCCGAACGTCTGCCGCGCTACAACGACTCGTTCCTTGCATGGACGGCAACAAGGCCCGCGAACGTGTAACGCCCTTTAAACCCGCGAAGCCCGCGGGGTCAATTCCGTTTTATAGCCGTCTTGCCCGCGCTCAGTGACGTTTGATCCGCACCTTCGGCTTCGCCGACTTTTGCGCCTGGCGCGGCCTTGCCGTGCTGTACGGCAACCCCTCCGGCAGCTTGCGCGGCCGCTTGGGCTTGTCCACTCCGGGCGTCTGCGCCGTGGCGTAGTCCACTACGGCCTTGGGCACCAGCGAGACCGGCAGTCGCACTGGAAAACGCACCGTGGATTCCTTCTCGCCAGCGCCGGCACGCTTCGCCGGCAGATACATCGTTGCCGACCAGGTAACGACGTGCGAGTCGCCGCTGTCGCCTTCCAACGGCTCGAGCTTCAAACGCCCTGCTCGTTCGGCGAACGCCTCTCCGTCCGCCTTCCCGGCGACCTCCTCGACCTGCTTGCGGTACTCGCCCAACACCTCGACGAAGTCCTTCGCCAGCCAGTCGCGCTCCTGCCCCTCAATCTTCATCGCCGGCTGCTGCGCCTCCCCGGGGAGATGATGCTCCGCGTGCCGGCGCAAGTACGCAAATGCCGCCTGTTCGGCGAGCAACTTCCATGCAAACAACGGTTCGGCATCCGCATCCAGTGCGTCCGCCGCCGGGGGCAATTGGATTGTCAACGCCATACTGCGGCTCGTATCCTTTCAAGCATTCTCGTCACGCAACACAGCAAGGATAACAACGGCACACCGACCACCATTTCCCTCCTGTCGACCGACGCTTCGTATTCTACTTTACGTCCCGTCCCACGAAAGTGCGCACCGAAAGAAACCGTGCCACGACAACATACAGGGCTGCCGACCCGCGCATTCGTGGTTGGTCGAAAGTTGTTCTTGTTCGTCCACGGCCTCGTAGGCGCGACGCCAAGCGGAACGTGGTACGTAGCACCACGTTTTCCCAATGAGCCCCGCCGTCTCGGGAACTGCGAAACGCCCCTCGTGTGGCGCGCTCCGCGTCGCGTCGTCGCTACCCAAGAGACCTGCCTTTCCGGCCGAGCACCTGTGCTCGACGGCGCTGCGTTGTCGTCGTCTT
>SKZP01000061.1 GCA_007127275.1 Planctomycetota bacterium | reverse complement strand
CCCAAGGGTTGCGTGGTGTAGCGCCTGCCTTGAAAGCCGGTACGGTCTCCGGGGGTGTCGCCGTTGGGGGTGTGGGGTGCGGCGTCGTTCGGGTCGGCGCGCCGTACTGTGGTGCGTGTGCGGGCTTGTGCCTTGCCTGTGTTGAAGGGCGGGTCAATGTAGATCAGGTCGAACGAAGCCGGCGGCGCACTTCGCAGAAAGTCGAGATTGTCCGTGTGGTGGATCTCAATCATGGTCGGAGGATTGCTCGGGCTGGGTGCGGCCGAGGGTGTTTTCGGCCACGGCGGCGAAGAAGGCGTCGGCGAACTCGACGAGCTTGCGACCGCAAGCGGCACTGCGCCGGGCGAGGCGTGGCAGAGACGCGAAGCTGCGCGGCTGGGTGCTTGCAAGTATGGCGAGTTCCCGCAAGACGTTCAAGCCGCGCGCCTGGGCAAGCCGTTCCAACGCAGGGAGTCGCTCTACTGCCGTGTCGAATACGCTGCGAACGCAAAGCCAGTCGAGTTGATGCCGCTCTGCCAGTGCCACGAACGGTGCCGCTTCCATCTCCACAAGGTCGCAACCGCTGCGCTGGGCAAGCGTCGCTTTGATGTCGGGGTCCGTGATCACATGCGTATGCGTGAGTAAACGTGCGGCTTTGACGGATACGCCGGCCCGGGCCGCCGCGACCTGGGCGAGCGCGTGTGCGGACGCCGGGACGTGCCACGTCCCCTCGGTTCCTTCGTTTGCGCGCGCGTCCACGACCGCAGTTGCGAGGGCAATCTCTCCGGGGCGCCACGTAGGGACCAAGCCCCCGGCAAAGCCGAGCAGCAACATACCGCGCTGCGGCGGCCACTGCGCGAGGAACTCGTCGAACTCACGCAAGCGAGCGGCGCGCATCCCAAGTGTGCCGAGGACGACGGCCTCGCCGTGCCACCTCGCGCACACGCTGCCGGGCCAGGCAGAGTGCGACCGCAGCCGCGCGCCGTGGCGGCGCAGGCGCTTGCGCAATGGTGCCGCCTCGCTCGGCAACGCCGTGCAAAGTACCCACTGCGGAATCACTTCGGCCGTGTCGTCAACCACGAGACTTACGTTTCGAGTGCTTGCAGCAGCGCGGGATACAGGTCGGTGAACTCGAGCCAGGGATATGGCGCCGCCTTTGCGAGCACCCACGGCGCCGCCAGCTTCACGCCGGCGACGAAGGCCGAGCCGAGTATCCAGCGTAACCAGCGCGAGCCGAGTAGGACGCCGACGCTGTGCCACAGCGCGAAGCTGGTGCTGGCGCCGGCGAGCAGGTAAAGCGGCGCAAGCGCGAGAGTCACCGCCGGCGTTGCCTGCAGCGCGAACAGCGCCAGCAGGAAGACGAGCAACATGCCGAGCAGAAAACCGACGCGGTAGTCCGTGCGAGCCTGGCGGCGCACCTTGCGTTGCAGCGCGGCGGCCTCGGCGTCGCTGGGGTCGAGCTTGAGCAGTTGCTGGGTCAGCCGCATGGTGCGGTTCTGCTGGCCGCGTGTGGCCGACCAGACGGCGTCGCTGTGCAACGACGCGGCATGTTCCAGTGCCACATCCGCCCGCGGGGCGACGTGCCAGGTGCGCTGGTTCTTGGTTTCGCCGGGTTGGGCGAAGTAGCAGCACTCGTAGATCCGCCCGAGTTGCGGATCCTCGTTGGTGATCTCGGTAAGCGAGGCGACCTTCGGCGTTTGCGCGGGCAGGCCGCTCAAGTAGTCGGGCGCGCCGGGCAGCCGGTAGCGCATCCGCGTCATGGGCACCTCTGCGACGACCACGGTTAGGCTGCGCAGCTTCGTCGTCGTCGTTTCCTGGCGCTGCAAGTCACTTGCGAGATTGCGCACCAGCGGATGCAGCGCCTTCGGAAAGAGCCGGCGCGTTGCGGGCGGGTCGAGGAAGGGCTCGAACTGCTCCGTCGCGAGCACCGTGGCGCCGCGCAGCGCCTCGACGAGGTTGGCTTTGCTCGGCAACGAGTCTGCGGGGTAAAGGAACATCTCGACGCGTGGCGCCCGCTCGACACGCAACTCGAGGAAGTTGAGCCGGTTGCCCTTGCGCTCGTAACTTTCCGGCAAGCGGTAGACGGCGTGCTGCGAGACGGCTTTGAGCGGCAAGTCGACACCGAGGCTCCACAGGTCAATCTCGCGCGCCGAGAGCGGCGTTTGCGGCAGCATCTCGCGCTCGTACTCCGCCTCGCCCGGCTTGAGGATGCGCGTTTCGAAAATGACCTGCAACTGGAAGGTGTAGAGGCGGCCGCGGTGCAGCGACATGGGAAAGAGCGCCTCGGCGGCCTGCGGCCAGGGGTGGCCCTTGAGATTCTGCACCCAATCTCGGTAGGCGGCGCTCAGCTCCTTGATCAGCCCCTTGCCCTCGGGCGTCTCCAGCGGCACGACCTCTTCGCGGTCCTGGAACGAGAGGGTGTTCTGCTGCGGGTGCGGCGAATGCTTCGCGACGCCCGTGCGTTTCGTCGCCTGCTTCACGCCGAGCAGCGTCTCCGGCGACGGGGCCTTTCGCGAGCGCCCCTTGGGCGCTCCCGTGCCGGTGCTTTTGTCCTTGCGTTCGGTGGCTTTCCCTTCGGTCGACCCCGGGGGCTTGCTCTTTCCCTTCGTTTTCTTCTTGCTCTTGCCCTTTTCGCCGGTAGCTGGCCCCGTTCCGGTGGCGCCGGTGGCGCCGGATCCGCCGCGCTTGCGACCGAGTGCCTTATTGATGCCGCCATCCAAGGAGGGAAGGTCCGGCTTGGCGGCGCGCCGCGTGGTCGCGGGGGCTGATGCCGTAGCGGATTTCGCAGCCGTGGTGCCGGTAGTCAGGCCGGTCATGCTCGTACCGGTGAGCATGGTGACCTGCTCGTGGATCTCGCGCGAGGCCTGCTCGGCGGCGCTGGCCGCAATCTTCGCGACCTGCTTGTCGGCCTTCCGGTTTCCTCCGCCGGCGGCCATCTGCGGCCCGAGGATTTGCGCCACTTCCTGGGCGACTTCCTGCGGCGTCGGCGCGCTGGGCATCTCCTCGGGCTTGTGCTGCATCTGCTCCTGGAAGCGCTCAATCATTTGCATGGCGACGCGCTCGGCGACTTGCGCCGCGACCTCTTCGGGTGCGGCCTGGGCCGCCTTCTTGCGCTCCTCCTCCGCCTCGGCGAGCCGGCGCTTCGCCTCTTCGTTTTCGCGTTCCAGTTCCTTCAGCTTCCGGCGCGCCTCTTCCGCCGCCTGGTCCTGTGCCTTGGCGACGTCTTTCTTGCGGCGCTGCTCTTCTTCCTGCGCCTGGCTCTGAAGCCGCTGCTCCGCGGCGGAGAGCGCCTGTTGCGCCTCAGCGAGCGAGGCCTCGAAACGCTTGCGCTCCTCGTCGGCCTGCTTGCGTGCCTCCTCGAGTTGCTTCTGCATCTGCTCGGCGGCCTGGTTCGCCGCCTGCGAGGCCATCTGTTGCATGGCCTCCAGTTGCGCCTGCCGCTCCCGCTCCATCTCGGCAAGCTTGCGCTGCTCCTCCTCAGGGTCCGGCTCGTCCTCCGCCGGCGCCCCGGGGAACTCCAGCCGCCCAATGGGCCCCGCGGTGTCGTCGAACTCGACAATCATCCCCGAGGCGTCCGTGACGAGCATTTGGCCCGCTTCGGTGTTCTCCGCGAGGCTCATCAACTCAAGCTTGCCCTCGTCGTCCGCCAGCGACATGGTGTGCATCTCGCCGAGGTCGAAGCGAGGAAACCCTTCTTCGCCGTCGTCGTCGCCGGCAAGGCCTCCGAACAACTCCCCCTCGCCGGTAATCTCGCCGTAGTCGGCATCCGGCAGCGAGTTCGGCGGCGTCTCAATACGGTTGAGAAGCCCCTCGAAGCGCTCGGCCAACTCCTCGAGCCGCGCGTTGAGCTTCTCCTCCTGCTGGGGCTCAATCTTCACAATCACGTCACACGCGGCCCGCAACGCCTTGGACAGCCCCTCTTGCCAGTGGTGGCGGTAGTCTTCCGCGGTTTGCGGCGGAAAGTCGCGATGGAGGCTGGGATCTTTCTTCAAGGCGTGCGAAAGCGAGCCAAGGAAGGCCTCGACCTGTTTGCTCAACGACTTGAAGGTGCGCTTGGCCGTCTTCAGGTGGCGCTTGCTCTCGGCCTCGGGCAACTGCTCACTGCCGCGCAGGGCGACGGCCGCGAGGGAGAGCGCGTCGAAGTGGCCGCGCAAGGAGCGCACGGCGGACTCGAGGTTCGAAAGCGCCTTGAAGCTGTGCGCCCGAGCGTGGTCCGGATCCTTTTTGAGGATGGCGTCGCACACTTCAATGGCGCGGTGAAACTCCCGCGCAGCGTAGGCCTCCACGGCCTGATCCATCATTTGCTCAATACGGTTCATGGCAAGCGGAGAGGCGGTAAACGAGACAACTCAAGCACAACAACGCAAAGCAGAGCAGAGGCAAAAGTATACCGTATCCAACGGCGCAGGGCACGAATGCGCCCTCGTTCAATGACGGTTCCGAGCTGTCCCTGCACGTAAAAGTGTTTGGCCGCGACGCAACGCAGAGCGCGCCCTGCGTGCGGCCCGCGAGGAGGCTGCGACTTTGAATGGCGCGAACGCCTTTGGGGAGGCTACGAAAGGCGGGCGCGGAGGCTCGCCCTACGTACGGAAGTCGCTCCCAACCGCTTGCCGTTTGGAATCCGGGAAGCCCACGGGGCGCGGCCTGTGAATCGAATCCGTCAACGCGTGGGACCCACGGGCCGCGGCCCGCGGGCTT
>SKZP01000178.1 GCA_007127275.1 Planctomycetota bacterium | reverse complement strand
CGTCGAAGCGGCTCGACAGGGCGACCCAGGCCTCCGGGTTCAGCGTCTCCTGCATCGCGCCGAGTGTCGCGTCGCTCTCGGCGCCGAGCAGGCCGAGCATGCGGTGGGGCTGCATGGCGGCGACCACCGAACCGTCGGCGTCGACGCCGCCCAGTGCGGTGTCGAGATGGGCGCGCACGTCGCCGCGGTTCATCTCGGCGCGGTAGCGTGCCATTGCCGAGCCCTGCGGCTGGCGCGCGAGCGAAAGTGCGAGCACGAAGGCGTCGTCGTCGAAGAAGGCGGCCTTGTGCGCCTCGTCGACGAGGATGTGCCGCCCCTTGTGCTCGCGCAGCTCGAGGTCGAACTCCGTCTCGAGCAGCCGCGCAAGCGTCGTTGCGTCGGCCACGCCCGCGGTGAGCACGACGTGCGGCACACCGTCGAGTTCCGCCAATGCGAGCGCCAGTTGCCCCGTCGCCTGGTCGCCGAGCCGCTTGAGCTGCGCCTCGACGGTCCCCCAGTTGCGTCCCTGCGGCGCCTCGGCGAGCACCGAGTCGGTGAAGCGCCAGAGGCTCGGGCTGCGCGCGGCGAGGTGGTCGAGCGTCTCCCTCGCCGAGCCCTGGAACAGCGCGACGTTGGCGAAGGCACCGGACGTCGCCGGCAGGTGCGCAAACATCGAGGCGTCGCTTCGGGCGAAGAAGCCGGAGCGGTAGAGGGGGTGGTTCTTCACGTGCTGGACCGCTTCGAGACGGTCGAGGCCGACCCAGATGCCGAGCGCGCCCAACTCGTGCGGCGCGAACAATTCGTCGAGCCCGGCGACGAGGTCATTGCGCTCACTCTCTTCGAGGCTCGCGAAGCCGCTGGTGAACTCGAGCGCGTTCGCGAGCACCTCGCGCGTTTCGTGCCAACTCGTACTCGAGTCCATGTACGCGAACAGGCCGCCCTTGCGGTTGACCGCAGTCGCCTGCCGCATTCGTTCGCTCGAGGCGAGGTTCTCCTTCATGGGCGCGCGAATGCGCTGGACGAGCTGTTCGAGGTCCGCGTAGTCGTGCGTCGTCGTCAGAATCAACAGGGCCTTGCCGTCGTGATCCAGGGCGCGCCAGAGGCGAGGCTCCCGTGTGGCGAGCGCCCGGTCCCGTGCGGCGGCGTCGTCGAATTCGACGACGATTCCCATGGAACGGGGCAACGACGGTGCTGCGGTACGCGTATCAATCAGCACCTCATTCGGGTCGAGCGGCACGAGTGCGACGCGGCGCACCGACTCCAGCGTACCGTCCCCCTCCCATGCGCTGTCGTCGAGCAGGCGCTGCCACTGCTCGCGCGCTTCGTCGCGGCCGGTCATCGAGAGCAGCCGGCTGGAGGAGAGCAGCGCCGGGTCGTCGAGTGCCCCCTCGGGCAGCGTCAACTCCATGAACATCGGCGCATCCGCCGGCGCGAGCTTCGCATACTCCGGCATCTGCCCCGTTGCCGAGGCCAGTGCGAGGTACAAGCCGACGCTCGCTCCGCCGGCGACCAATACGACCGTGAACAGCGCCGCCACGCCGCGAGCGCGCACAGCTGTCGCTCGACCGCCGAGTGAACTGCAATGATCTCGTGTCAACATGAAACCGTCGGGGTTAAGGGAAAATGGCAGGATTCTCAAGTTGATGTTGCAGGTTGTGTTAAGCACAGATAGTACCATGTGTACGAGCCACATGTCCACAACGACCCGCGAGCGCCCGCGATGCGTTCACCTTGTGAAACGTTGAAAATTGCCGGGCGGCAACGGTACCGGGTCAGCGAAACGGTCGAATCCGTATGCGGTCGCGCAACGGGCGGAAGAGCCCTTTGAGGCGCGGGAACGTCCAACGCTTCAGCGGCCGGCCGTCGAGGGTGCGCCACTCGGAGAGCGGGCGAGGGGCGTAGTCAAGAGGCTCGGCGCAAACGGCGTCGAACAGCCGCGCATAACTCGCCACCATGGTTTCCGCCGCGAAGCGTCGTTCGCACTCCCCCCGAGCGGCTTCGCCAAACTCGACCAGGCGGCCGCGATCCTCAAACAGTTCGGCGGCGGCCGCGGCGAAGGCTTGCGGGTGGCCGACTGGGCAGACGAGCCCTGTGCGTTCGTGCTCGACAATCCAATCCAATACGCCGGCAATCTCGGAAACCACGGGAACGACCCCGTGGGCCATCGCCTCGATGGAGACGAAGCCGAACCCCTCTTTGTACGAGGGGAACAACAGTACGTCCAACTCACGGTAAAACGCCGACATCCGCTCCGGCTCGAGGGCACCGTGAAAGCGCACCGTCCCTTCGCGCACCCACGGCCGCAGCAGCAGACGTAGCGCCGCCTCGTCCGGCCCGCGCCCGGCAATCTCGAGCGTGAAGCGGACCCCTCGACTGCGGAGCTCCTTGAGGATGGCGTGCAGCAGAAAGACGCCTTTGCGTTTATGCAGCAAGCGCCCGACGTAGCCGAGGCGCAAGGTGTCTCCGCCGCTGCGGTAGGTCGTCGCGCCGGCGTTTCGCTCGTTTGCCGCAAGCTCGGCGAACGGGGTGCCGTGGGGAATCAGCGCGAGCTTCTCCTCTTCGACGCCGTAGGTTTCGCACAAGTCCCGCCGTTGGCGCGGCGTCGTCGTCACCATGCGGCTGACCCGCTCGCGGTGCGGCAACATCCGCTCGTACACCTTCGAAGTGACGCTGAAGCAGCGGTTCACCACGCGCAGATGCGCCGGCAGGTGCGGAAGCGTCGAGAGCAGCGTCAGGGTGCGCTCGCCGGCGGCGCTGGGAATGAGCAGGTCGGTTTCGTCGGCATTCGTAGCGAAGTATTGCACGACCTGCTCGGCGAGCTCGTATTCAGTACGGCAGCCACGTCCGAGGCGCACCACGTCGTCTTTGGCGCCGTTCGCGTCCGCGGCGGCAGTACCGTCCAGTTCGGAGCCGAGGTCGAGCGCAACGGCGCGCCACCAATCCGCCGGCAGGCGTTCCTTGAGCAGAGAAAAGTGCGTATGCACTCCGTGCTTGCCGGAGAAGCGGTGCATGCCAACCCAAACGGTTCTCGGCATAGGCGTGGCCCGCGGGTACGACGTCGAAAGGGTGCACGCGGCGAGATTGACACGTCGTCGCTGCACGCGCAAGTTGCCTGCCACGCGCACGTGCATCTCTAAGTTGTGGAAATGCGGCGGCCAAGCCCGCGGGCTTCGCCCGTGGGTCGCAACACCTGTACCGGGTGCGACCCTCGGGCGAAGCCCGTGCGCTTGGTTGCTTTCCTCGAAGGCCCCGCGTTACCAGCTCGTCATGGAACGCGTCTTGCATACGACGCGAATTGTTGCATACGTAGCAGACCTGATTCCGCGGTCACTTGCGACCGGGCCTCGTCGTGTTCCGCTCGGAGGAGAAACGTACCTTCCATGTCCCTCGTCGTGCCGGATCGCCCCCATGTGTGGCTGCTTGCGCCGACGCTTTCCGGCGGCGGCTCGGAACGCGTCGTCGTGCATCTTGCCAATCATCTCGACCGCGAACGCTTCGAGGTTACGCTAATGCTGGGGCGCCGGCGCGGTCCGCTGCTTGGCGCGGTGGCCCCGCACGTTCGCGTGCAGCAGGTGTATGCGCGGCACACCTTGAAGGCGGGGCTACTGCTCGCTCGGCGCCTGTTCGAGACGCGGCCGCAGGTGATGCTCTCGACGCTCGGTTTCGGCTTTTCCGCCGCGCTTGCCCGGCGCATCGCCGGCGTGCCGACGCGGCTGATCGTGCGCGAGTCGAATATGCCCTCGCTGTCGTGGCAAAACGCCGCCCGGCGCTCCCGCGGACGCGCGCTGACCATGCGCTGGAACAAATGGGTCGGCTACCGCGGCGCCGACCGCGTGGTCTGCCAGAGCCGCGCCATGGCGGCGGACATTGCCGCGCACTTTCCCGAGGTCGCCGGCAAGTTGTGCTGCATCGGCAACCCGGTGGACATCGACCTCGTGCAGCGACTCGCCGAGTCGGAGCCTCCGGCATGGCCGCCTGCGCCGGGCCGGCACCTCGTCGCCGTGGGGCGGCTTGCCTGGCAGAAGGGCTACGACCTGTTGCTGCCCGCGGTGCGGGAAGCGCTCGTCAGCCACCCCGAGCTGCACCTGACCATTCTCGGCAAGGGGGCGGAGCGCGAGTCGCTCGACGCGCAGGCCGCGCAATTGGGCATCCGCGAGCGCGTGCACTTTCTCGGCTTCGTCGAGAACCCGTATGCCTACCTGGCGCGCGCCGACGCACTGGTGTTGACCTCGCGCTACGAGGGCTTGCCCAACGTGGTGCTCGAAGCCCACGCGCTCGGCGTGCCGGTGATTGCCACCGACGCCCCCGGCGGCACCGGCGAGGTGGTACAGCCCGGCTTCAACGGCTACCTGTGCGAGCCGAACGTCGAACGTATTGCCGCCACCTTGACCAAGGCACTCGACACGCTCACAACCCTCGAACGCGAGGCCATCCGCAAGCACGCCACGCAAGAGCACGCCTCCCGCCGCATCGCCGCGCAATACGAGGATCTCATCCAACACACCCTGCAAGCGACACAAACCTCCGAAGAAGAATCCGAGGCGTAGGCCCGCAACCACTGGCAGTTACAGAAAAAACGCAACCGCTGCCCGTTTGGAATCCGGAAACGCCTACGGCCCCGTGCTTCTCCAGGTTGTGGAAGGTTCAGTGAGTCAAGCCCACACGTGTCGCTCGTGGGTCGCGGCCGTTGCGGGCGTTTCGACCCACGGGCG
>SKZP01000304.1 GCA_007127275.1 Planctomycetota bacterium | reverse complement strand
GGGCGAAGGCCGCAGGCCCGCCGGGGCAAACCCACGTGTTTCCACGTGTCGCCTTAAAGGGCTTGCCTCCTCCGCTCGCCCTTTTTTGGCGAAACGTTATGGATTCGGGCTTTCACGCTGGGCTGTCCTCGCTCGTCCCGTTGCGGATACAGAAGGAACGAATTCTGGTCGCTGCGGTCTTGCCCTCGTTTGGTTCGCTGAGTTCGAGGGGTGTAAATGCTATCTTCGAGCAGGAATGAGGTCGGGGTGGCCCGAGAAGCCGCCGGTCCACGTTGGCGCAACACAAGAGGAACCCACTAGGCGGAGCGGTGCGTGTTTATCCCGACCCACTTTGGCGCTTCGCCGGGGCGTGGCGGGGGGCGGTCATTGGCGGGTGCGGTAGCTGGTGCTACGCGTCGTCGCGCCTGCACGTTGCGGCTGCGTCCAAGGGTAGCGAAACGGCAGGGATTCGCGGATGTTGTTGCGGATGTTGAAAGTGGAGCGCTGGCGCAGCTTTGTCGAGCCGTTCTCGCTCGGCGAACTCGGCCCCGGGATTACCGTCGTGCATGGCCCCAACGGATGCGGCAAGACGACGCTCATTCAGGCACTGCGCTTCGCGTTCTTCGAGTCGCACCGCGTGGGTGGCGAGACCGTACAGCGTCAGCTCTGGCCGTGGGAGCACTCGGAGGCGAAGCTCGGGCCGAGTGTTACCGTCGAGTTCGACGAGCCCGGCACGGGACGACGCTGGCGGCTGCGCAAGCGCTTTTTGCGGCGGCCCCTAGCGAGTCTCAAACAGTTCGACGGGGCACGCTACGTCGAAGTGGAAAGCGGGGCGGCCGCGGATGAGCGTGCCCGGCAGTTCCTGCTCGGCAGCCGTAGCGGGCGCGGGCTCACTCGTGTGGAGCACCACGGACTCGCGCGCATCCTGTGGACGACCCAGCAAGGTGAGTTGGCCCTCGCACTCGGCGAAAGCCACGCAGAGCAGCCGCTGCTCGAGCGGGTGCGCCAGGCGATCACTCCGCCGGTACACGGCGACCTCTCCGCGCTGGAAGCGCAGGTGGCCGAGGAGGCGGAGCGGACCTTGCGCAAGGACGGTCGCGTTCGCGCCGGCACCGAAGCGGCGGCGCTGGAGGCGAAGCTTGCTAAGCTAGAGGCTGAGCTCGCACCTTTGAACGAGCGCCTCGCCGCATACGAGCGCCTCGCGGGAGAAGTCGCCGAGTTGGACGGAGAGTTGCGCGAGCGTGAGGCAGGCACCTACGGCAACGAAGGGCTCACCGACGACACGGGCACGCGACGAACGGACTCGGGCGCCATCCACGAAGCCGGCGGCGGGCAGGACGCAGACAAGCTCGGCGACGCCGGCAACGCTGACGTCGTGGTGCAACGTGAACGCGAACGCGACGAGGCTGCCGCCGACGTGGAGCGACGCCTGCTGGCCTTCGCCGAGGCGGCACGCGCCGCTGACGCTGAACGGTATGCGCAAGCTCGCGCCGCGTTCGACGTGGCGCTTCGGGCGCTGCAACATGCCGAGCGTGCCCATGCTGTCGCTTTGGTGCGTCGCGAATTGGCCGCGCCGCGCCAGGCCGCCGTAGTCGCGGAGGCGCCTCAACAAGGCGTCCGCGTGTCGCACCGGCGTGCGGACGAGTTGCGGGGACGAGTACTGCAACTGCTTGAGGGAACGGAATTGCCCGAGGGGGACGGACTGTTCGAGCGCGTCCAACGCCTTGAGGAAGCGGCGGCCGCGACCCGCGAAGCCCTTGCCCGCCACGAGTCCCGGGCGCAGGCACTGGGTCTTTTGCATGACACCTTGGAGGGATGCCGGCGCTCGCGTATGCGAGACGTGGCCGCGCCGCTCGAACGAGCGCTCAACGAAGCTCTCGTGCGAATGGGTTTTCGCCACGTGAAGCAGCGGCCGGTGCGGCTCAAGCCGAGTTTCGCCCTCGAGGGTCTCGTCGCGAACGACGACGCAGCGTCGCGTGCCGTTTCCGTCGAGGAATTGAGCGAGGGGGAACGGGAGCAGCTTTACCTTGCGCTACGTTTGGAACTCGCCCGGCGCATCAGCACCGCGGAAGAGCCGCAAGTGGCCGTACTCGACGACACGCTCACGGCGTCGGATGCAACCCGTATGCCGGCCTTGCTCGAGTTGATCACACAAGCTGCCGAGCAAATGCAGATCCTCATTTTTACGTGCCACCCGGAGCGCTACGCGAC
Source organism: Planctomycetota bacterium (assembly GCA_007127275.1). Taxonomy (GTDB): domain Bacteria; phylum Planctomycetota; class UBA8742; order SKZP01; family SKZP01; genus SKZP01. The sequence goes on along the minus strand of SKZP01000304.1, from coordinate 2,517 downwards.
GCTTGAGGCAAGCTTCCGCGACCTCGCCGCGGCCCGTGCCGCAACCCGCGAGTGAACAGGGAGGCGAGCGCCGGGGGCAGCCCTGCGAGTCGGAGCATTAGCCGCGCGGGTTTGCCTCGCTGAACACCTTCGTTTCGTATTCAGATCCAGATCTGCGGAAAGATGGTTGGCCGCGGCGCTACAGCGGAGCACGCTTCGCGTAGGGGGCCTCGGGGAGGGTTCTGTTTCAATTGGCGCGACACTCTTTCGGTGATGTCGCCGCGCGGTGCGGATGCGTGAACCACGCTTCGCTGCGGCTGCGCCTCCGTGTCGCGGCCAATCACTTGTCGTGCCTCGAGCGTGCCTCTTGGTGTCAGAGCTCAGCGGCGGTTCGGCAGATTCGGGATGAACCGAAGTATGTAGGGCGCACGCTCGGAGGCAGGCCGCATGAGCGGTGCGGGGGCCGAGGGACGGGGTAACGTCGTGCCAACGTGTACCGGCGGCACCCCCTTGCGGCTACGCGACGAAACTTTTTTTCCCCGAAAATGATCGCGGGGGGGCAATTGCCTGTGACGCGGGCAACAACCGTTGCCCTTGGATCAGGTTCGACGCGGCCCGATTCGACTCGGCGAAGCGCTTCATTGCGTCTGCGGTCAGGGTCCGTCCTCGCCCACCCGGAGGTTTGTCATGACCCCGCAGCATCATCTTGCTCACCGGCCGCTGTTCCGTCGCTTCCCCACGGTCTGGCCGAGGCTCGACGCCGCCGTCCGCAAGTTCTGCCAGGCGGTCAACCGTTTGACCCCGGCCGAGTTCGAGTTCGAGCAGTTGGACCATAAGAAGGTGCGCTACGACGCCTACCGGATGGTCGCCGCGGATCCGACGGCGGTGGCCTTTCTGACCGAGCAGCGCCGGCAACAGGGGGGCAAGGGGTTGCAGCCCTCTTGGGCGAGCAAGCTCGCGGACGTGAGCGAGGAAGAAGAGCTGGCGGATACGTTCTTTTCGCAACTCGCCCGTGCGGCGGCACTGCTGCCGCTGGAACGGCTTCTCCGCGACGAAGCGAGCGAGGAGGAGAGTTCGCGCGCACTGCTCGCGCTGCGCCCGTTCATTCATCACCGAATGTCGCAGGGCCGAAGCAAGCATCTTACCGAGCAGGAGCGGCTCGACCTCGTTGAGGCGACTTTCGAGCGTCTCGTGATCGGCGAGGACTACGCCACGCAAGTGCGCGAAACGGGAGCCTCGGGGCTGACCGTCGTCGACCGCGCGGTCGACGCGGTGCTCAAGCAGCACCAGCGCCGCCGTCACCACTTGCCGCTAGAGTCGGCACACTCCGTAGCGGTACAGCCGCAGCGGCTGCGCGAGCTCTTCCGCGACGAGTTCGGTCTCGAGGTCGACGACGTGGACCGCTGGCTGCGAGAAAGCGACGACAACGACGAACCGCTCGCGAACGCGCTGCGCGACCTGTTTAGCAAGTTGAAATGCGCCTCGACCGAGGAGGAGCACTGTGCGCTGCGCCGGGGTCTCCGAGTCCTCGAGCTGCAATTCGGACGGGGTTGAAGCACGGCTGGTGGGGGCATGGCCGAATGCCGTTACGGTTACAGTTACGAGGCGAGCGCAGGGCCCCAGCCCTGCGAGGCGACGCATGGAATCACGCGGGTTCGCCTGGTAGGGCTGGCGCCCTGCGCTCCCCTTTGTTTCGTCAAAACGTAACCGCATTCGGGTGCAAGGCCCCCAGGAGCTTCGCCGACGCGGGCGCTCGTCGCCAGAATGCCCTGCGCTCGTGAGTGATGCCTGAATGGGCCGGGACTAGTACGGCACAATTGCGGGTTTGATGATTGGATACGAAGCGGCGCCTGCCCCGGGGTCATGGTTGCTGGCGTTTGTCCGCGCTCGGCGCGCCGCAAGCCCCGAAATCGGGGGATTACCTGGTATGTTTCGAGCGGTTTTGGTAGGGATTGGACGTACGCAGCGAGCACCGCCGTGCCTGCCATAAGGCTCGGCGCCGACCCGCTTCGTCGCCAAAATGACAAACTTTCCCGCTTCTTGATGTAGCGGTGGGACGTGGCCTTACGACAACCGACGACGACTTATGAAGCGCCAGCACGTGGACGCAGACGCGCATCGGGACAACGGCACGGTCAACGGTCTGTACAGTCCGGTCTCTCCGGTGAACGCGCAGTACCTTGACGAGATGTATACGCGCTGGAAGCGGGATCCGAAGTCGGTGGCCGAGTCGTGGCACATGTTTTTCGACGGCTTCGACCTCGCAATGGGCGGTCAGGAGCGCCTCGCCGAGAGTGTTGCGGACGCGCAGTACCGCGTCGGTACATTAATGTTCGCTTACCGTAACCAGGGCCACCTCGCGGCGCAAATTGACCCGTTGGGCCTTCGGCCGCGCAACCACCCGGAGTTGGAACTCGAAGCGCACGGCTTCACCGAAGAAGACCTCGACACCATGCTCGACTCGGGGCACCTCGGTGGCGCCAAGGGGGGGCGCATGACGCTGCGCGAAATTGTGCAGATCATGCGCGACACCTACTG
>SKZP01000658.1 GCA_007127275.1 Planctomycetota bacterium | reverse complement strand
CGGGAGTGAGCAGTTGGCGCGCTACTGCGGCGAAGCGTTCAGCCGCGTGCTTGCTGCGGAAGCGAAGGCGCGCGACGCCGCGGCGGTGCTGTTGCCGGCGACGGCGATGGGAACCGACCTTGCGCCGCGCGTTGCCGCTCGCCTAGAAACCGGCGTCGTCGCCGACGTGACCGCGCTCGAGGTCGAGGGCGGCGCCTTTTCCGGCAAACGCCCCGTCTATGCGGGCAAACTGTTCGCGCGCTTCCGTGTCGCGGCGCACCCCGCGGTGATCTCGCTACGGCCCAATGTCTTCGCCGCCGAGGAAAGCGGCGCTGGCGCGGCCACCATCGAGGCGTTCGAACACGAGATGGGCGCGGCCCGCGACGCCGTCCTCGAGGTGCAAAAGAGTGCCGCCGGCACCCTCGACGTGGCCGAGGCGGAGGTGATCGTCAGCGGTGGTCGTGGCCTCGGCGACAACGAAACCTACGAAAAGCTCATTCTGCCACTGGCCCAAATGCTCGGGGCCGCCAACGGCGCCTCGCGGGCCATTGTCGACGCCGGCTGGCGCCCGCACGGCGAGCAAGTCGGCCAAACCGGCAAGACCGTCAGCCCGCGCCTTTACGTTGCCGTGGGCATCTCGGGCGCGATCCAGCACAAGGCCGGCATGGACTCGTCGAAGTGCATCGTCGCCATCAACAAAGATGCCGACGCACCGATCTTCAAGTTCGCCGACTACGGCATCGTCGGTGACGCCAACGAGGTCGTGCCGCGCCTCGCCGAAGAGTTGAAGAGCTTTCTCAACTGAATGTAGGGGGTCCTCCCTCTACGGCTGTGCAACTGTGGCGCGGCCTAAGGAGCTGTCAGGAAATCAACTCCGAACGTTGAGCGTCACGAGCGAAGGCTATGCAAGGCGGAGAAAGGAAAGCGGCACCACGTTGCGAATGACCCACGGGCCGCTGCCCGTGGGCTTGTAGGCGCGTGCGTGCGCAACCTTTCCTGATGCCGCTGCAACCGCCGTGTAAGATGTCAAGCCCACCGACTTCGTCGGTGGGCTCCCGTTCGTACGCAGGGGAGATTTCAGCGGTATTGGAATTCGTTGAGTACGACCCACCCGGTGCAGTCGGTGGGCTTGGGGATCTTCGAACCACCGAGAACGTTTCCACCGGGTGTTCGCTGCCCGAACATTTTCCGCGCTGCTGGCGGCTCAAGCCGCCTCGATTTGCGGCCGATAGGCGGAGTGTGCCAATTCATGTGCGCGCCGGCTTGCCTGCTTGCTGTGCGTCGCGGGCTTTTCGTTGTCACCCATACCTCCTCTCCTTCCGGAGTACGCTCTGCCATGGCTACAATCTTCGACCGCTTCTGGGGCATGTTCTCCACGGCGCTCGGCATCGATCTCGGTACGGCCAACACGCTCGTTTATGCGCAGAACGAAGGGATCGTCCTGGCCGAGCCCAGCGTCGTCGCCATCCATAAGAAGACCGGCACCGTGCTGATGAACGGCGAGGCCGTCGGCAACAACGCCAAAGATATGATCGGCAAGACGCACGACAACATCGAGGTGATTCGTCCGCTCAAGGACGGCGTGGTCAACGACGTCGAGATCACCGAGGCGATGATGTCCTACTTCATTCACAAGGGGCACACCCGTCGCTTCATCAAGCCGCAACTGGTTGTCAGCGTACCGATCGGCATCAACAACGTCGCGAAGCGGGCCGTGTTCAATGCCGCGGAACGGGCCGGTGCGAACCGCGTGTGGCTGATCGAGCAGCCGTTTGCCGCGGCCATTGGGGCGGGGATGCCGGTGGGCGAGGCGACGGGCTCGATGATTGTCGACATCGGCGGCGGAACCACCGACATTGCGGTGACGGCGCTCGCCGGGATCGTTGAGTCGAAGACGTTGGACATGGCCGGCGACCGCATGGACGAGGCGATTATCGAGCACTTGCGAAACGAGCACGGCGTCGAGATCGGGCATCTGATGGCCGAGCGGATCAAGCTGGAGATTGGCTCCGCCTGCGAACTCGAAGAGGAGCGCAGCCTCGTCGTGCGCGGCCGTCACATTGAAACGAAGCTGCCCGCGGAGACGTCGATCAACTCGATCGAGGTGCGTAGCGCACTGAAACCGTGCCTGGATACCATTGTGCGCGGCATCCCCGAGGTGCTTGAGCAGACCCCGCCGGAGCTCTCCGGCGACCTCGTCTCGCAAGGGGTGACGCTGGCTGGCGGCGGCAGCCAGCTCGACGGGCTCGAGCACGCCTTGCAAAGCCGCATCAACCTGCCGGTGCACACCAGCGAGGATCCCATCACCGCCGTCGTGCGCGGCACGGGCATCATCATCGAGGCCCTGGGCGTCTTCGAAGAAGTGCTCGAAGACGCCGCGGAAGCTGCATGAACGAGCGCTGGGGGTCGCCGCTCTCACGCGCAGCTCTGACGAAAAGGCGAGCAAAGGAGGAAAGTCGGAGAAAAGTCCCCCGAGTCCGCGCGCGTTCGAAGCGAATTGGACTCGGGGGACTTTCGTCCCCCGCTCGCCTCAGAACGCATGATTCATGCACGGCACGTCAGTGCATACAACGCTCTCGCTCGTCATCCCTTCTCCCTCGGGATGACACCGTGAAAGATCACGTCTTGGACGGTTGCGATGAAGCGCTCATCTTCCTCGTCCCAGTCGATGTCGTCGGCTCCTGTGCCGCGCACGTGCGGAAGGGTTCGCTCGATGCGCTTGCGGTGCGCGAGCCAGAACTCGGCGACGCCGACGAACACGTACAGCAAGTGGGCCGGGTCGATGTCGTCGCGAAGCTCGCCGCTTCGTTGCAACTCGTCGAACGTGGCGACGGCCGCCTTGGCCAGCGCATTCGTGCTCGGGGTGTCGAGGGTGGGCCCTTCCAGCTCGACCCACGCATCCAAGCGCAAAAACTTCGGCTCGCGTTGCAAGAAGTTGAAATACGTCCTTAGCGACTCCCTGACGACGTCGAGATTCTTTTCGCCTTCGAAGAGCCTGGCTTGCGCTTCGAGATACTCGCGCATGGTCGCTTCGCGCACCTCTTGCCAAAGCCGTTCCTTGCTGCCGAAGTGATGGTAGATCAGGCTTTTCGCAACGCCGACGCGCTCGGCGATTTCGTTAACCGTAGTGTTGGCGAAGCCCTTGGCGAGAAACAACGCTTCGGCGGTCGCGAGAATCTCCGCCTTGGTTGCCTTGGCGTCGCGTGGTCGCGGAGATCCCGAAGGTGTTGCGGCGCCGGTGTCGGAGTCCGAAACGTCGTGGGGCATGGGGCAAAAAAGTCCGGTCTCGAGGTTGTGCGTCCGTGGTGCAGCCATGCGCGCGGCGCCGGGCCGCTACGCGAAGTCGTAGTAGCATTCCGTGGCCGGGCGGGCAATTCCGGCAAAACCGTAGGAACGCACCACCGACTCAGCGGCATCCATGGCGTGCTCCTTCGCCCGCTGCACGGCAAGATGGCCCTCGAACAACATCTGCGGCGTCGTCTCCTCCGAGGCGCGCAAGTCGCTCATCGCTTCGAGCGCCGCGTCAATCTGCTTCGCCGCCTCGCCGTCTAGCTTGAGCATGTTGTCGTCGAGGTGGACGAGCCACATCCGCTCGCGAAACTCCTGCGGCAACGTCTTTAGCTCTTCGAGGCTCGCGTGTACGCCGCCCGGAAACGACTGGCTGTCGTGGAAGATCGCCTCGATCTCGTCGGTGACGTACTGCTGCAAAAGCTCCAGGTCGAGTCGCGTGTCGCCGGGATAAAAAACTTTGCCGTCGAGCACCACGCCGCAGGACCAGAAGCAGTCTTCCCAGTTGTCCGGCTCCTCGGGGATGTGCTTGGTGCGCATCAGAATCATCTCGAGATCGCCGTGCTCGACCCGGTAGCTCGGACGGTCGTATCCGGAGATGGGCCGCGGCCTGAGCGGCTCGAAGTAGTCGGTGAAGCGCATCTCGCCCGGCGTGCCGTCGACGACCATCTGCTCGCTGAACGCGAGACCGCCGCGCAGGCTGAAGTTCCACAGGTAACTCTGGTACTCCTCGGTGATCACGCAGGTCGGCTTGTGATCCCCTTTGGCGCCGCCTTTGACGAACGGCGCCATGTACCGCCCCTTGAGCGCAAGCTCCTCGAGGCCGCCGACGTGATCCGCATGGCTGTGCGTCGGCAGCACCGCCGGAATGTCAAGCGGCGTCAGTCCAATCTCGACGAGCATCCGCGAGGCGGTCGTGCCGCAGTCGATCAACAGCAGCGTCTCTCCTTTTACCACCAGCACGTTCGTTTGGCTGTTCAGCGCGGCAAACGCCGAGCCGACGCCGAGCCACGCCATGCGCAGCAGGCCACCCTCGTCGACGGTGGACGGTTTCAGCTTGCGGGTACCAACAGGGACGACACGCATTCTCGGCCACGGTCGAGGAGGCAACAAACGAAACAGTGCCGCAAGTGGCAAAGCGGACAGACTATACACTGTTCAAGCAGCCGGGCCAACCCTACCCGTGCATCCCAGGTGCAGCCGGTGAAGCCGAAAAAATGTTTGGAACGACAATTCCCGAAGGGCGGGCCGCCGGGCCCGCCGGACACCGCCGATAGGGGTAGGGAGGGCCTTGCGGTCCCCCTCCCAACCCCTATCGTACGTGGTTCAGCCCACGGATTCTTGCGGCAACAAGAGCCGGCACGCGAGCATCCCCAAGTCGCGGCAACGAGCCCTTGCAAGCGTCAGTACGGAGGCGAGCGCAGGATGCCATTCCCTGCGCTCG
>SKZP01000663.1 GCA_007127275.1 Planctomycetota bacterium | reverse complement strand
TCAGGTTGAAAGTTTTGGGATGGCGGTTGATTGCCTCGGAGAGGGAGGAGCCGCCTTCGACGTCGTTGCGGATTGTCCAGAGGACCTCGGCGACATTGAGGTTCTCGGATTCGGTGGCGAGCGTCTCCAGCGCGTCGATGATCGGCAGGCCGGCCTTGAGCATCGTGGAGAGCTGCCGGCAGAGAATCGCAAGGTCGCGCGTGGTGACTTTGCGGCGCTTCTTGCCTGTGTCCTTTTTCTCGCCCCCCTCGGCCATTTTCGCCTGCATGGCTGCGAGCTGCGCGTCGCCGCCGCTTTGCTGCTGCTGCTTTTGCTTCCCCTTCTTCGGGGCCTTGCCGCCTTTGCCTCCTTCTTGGACGTCGAGCACGACGAGCCCTTGCTGGCGCAATTGACCCACCAGCGTGCTCAGATCGGGCGCCTCGGATTGCCCCGAAACGTCCTGGCCGTCCTTTTGCTTGGCGCGATAGTGAAAGACGGGCATCGCTACGATTCCTTCTTACTGGCGGACTGGCTGCATGCTCGTGGATGCAATGGGGAGACTGCGGGCACATGGGCCACGACACACAGTATACCAGCGGGGCAATTGCGCGCGCGACGAGATTTTTGGCTCTCCTGGGATTGGGTTGGGCTTAGGAGCTGTCAGAGAATTGCTTCCGAAGGTGAGCACCTGCACTCGGCTCTGCTTCGTTGTCGTCGGTTGCGCGGCTCGATGTGACTCGTCACGTCTGCACGGCTCACCGACCTCCGCCTTGCACAGTCTTTGCTCGTGACGCTCAACGTTCGGAAGGTATTGCCTGTCGGCTCCTTCAGGAGGCGTCGCGGTTTGGCATCGCGTGCGTTGCCCGAAAGAGGTATATCGGCCGCCAGTGGTACGTTAGGTTAGGTTCGGGCCGCGGTGAGGAGCGAAGGAACGACATGGGTGAGCATCGCATCGAGAAAGATTCGCTGGGAGAGTTTCGGGTGCCCGCCGAGATGCTGTACGGCGCACAGACGGCGCGGGCCGTCGACAATTTCCCCGTCTCTGGGTTGACCATCGGCCGCGACATGATCCGCGCGCTCGGCTGGATCAAGCAGGCGGCGGCGACGGTCAACGAGGCGCTTGGGCTTGTGCCGGGCGAGCTTGCCCAGGCCATTCGGCAGGCGGCGACGGAGGTGGTCGACGGCAAGCTCGACGCGCACTTCCCTGTCGACGTTTTCCAGACCGGCTCGGGCACTTCGAGCAACATGAACGTCAACGAGGTCATTGCCAACCGCGCGATTCAGATGCTCGGCGGCGAGGTCGGCTCGAAGTCGCCGGTACACCCCAACGACCACGTCAACTTCGGCCAGTCGAGCAACGACGTCTTTCCCACCGCGATTCATGTGGCCGCGGTGGTTGCCATTGAGTCGCGCTTGCTGCCGGCGCTCGAGACGTTGCGGGCGAAGCTCGACGAAAAGGCGCAGCAGTTCGACGGGATTGTGAAGATTGGCCGCACACACTGGCAGGATGCCACGCCGGTGCGGCTGGGCCAGGAATTCGGCGGCTACGCAAGCCAGGTGGGGCACTCGATCAAGCACGTGCGCGCCTCGCTTGCCCACCTGCGGGAGCTTGCCCAGGGTGGCACGGCCGTCGGCACTGGCATCAACACCCACCCCGAGTTCGGCGCGCGCATGGCGGCGGAACTCTCCAAGTTGACCGGACATGAGTTCGTCGAGGCGCACAACCACTTCGAGGCGCAAGGGGCGCAAGACGCCTGCGTGCAAACCAGCGGCGCGCTGAAGACGACCGCCGTGGCGCTGATGAAGATTGCCAACGACATCCGCTTCCTCGGCTCGGGGCCGCGGCTCGGCCTTGGCGAGCTGACCATTCCGGCGGTGCAGCCGGGCAGCTCCATCATGCCGGGGAAGGTCAACCCGGTGATTGCCGAGTCGCTGATTCAGGCGTGCGCGCAAGTGATCGGCAACGACGCCGCGGTCACACACGGCGGCATCCAGGGCCACTTCGAGTTGAACACCATGCTGCCGCTAATTGCGCACAACCTCTTGCAGAGCGTCGAGCTGCTCGCCGGGGGCAGCGAGATGTTTGCAGAGAAGCTCGTCGCTGGGCTTGAAGCGAACGAGCAAGTCATCGCCGCGAAGAACGAGGGCTCGCTGAGTCTGGCGACGTCCCTCGCCCCGCACATCGGCTACGACAAGGCCGCGGCGATCGCCAAGGAAAGCTACGAGACCGGCAAGACCGTGCGCGAGATTGCCACGGAGCAGCAAGTGCTCGACGCGGAGCGGCTGCAAGAGGTGCTGGATCTGCGCCGCCAAACCGAGCCGGGGGTTGGCTGACGACGGACTCGCAAGCCCCGAAGCGGGGGAGCGCAGCGCGCAAGGCGAGCGCAGGGCTTGGCACCCTGCGCTCCCTTTGTGGCCTTCCTGCGCGGCGCACCTCCCTCGGTTTTGCAACGCGTTCGCTCGTCATGCTCGAAACGGGAATCCCGCTTCCTGTGATCCGAGTCGCCTCACTTTTGCTGTTGGCGGCGCAAACGGCGTGCGAGCTCGCGGGTGATGCCAATGCTCAGGTGGGCGTCGCGGTGCAACAGGTCGGCGAAGGTTTCCTTGGGAATGGTCAGCATGCGCACCTCGGTGCTTGCGCGCACCGTGGCCGAGCGCAGCGACTCGTCCATGGCGTCGTCAGGGTCCTCGAGCAACGGCACGAGGAGGCGCTTCGCCACGGTTTCCGCGCCTGTGGCAATGTCGAAAACCTGGTGCACGTCCGCATCCTTGAGCTTGCGCAGCCCAAAGGACAAGAGCGACCCCGCGTTCGGGCCGAGCCCCAACAGGCGCACGCTTTCGGGGACGAGCGCCCGGCATTTCTGCAAGCCCCAGATGCCGCCGCCGGTCATTCCGGCGAGCGGCTCCTCCGACATTACCACGGCGACGCGCTCTCCCTTGTCGAGTACGGCCTGCAGATGCTTGAGCGCCTGCATCACCGTGGAGCAGATGATGATGCGCAAGCGCTCGGTGACCAAGGAACACAACTCCTCGGCGAGGCGACGGGCGTCGTCGTGGTCGACAATGCACAGCATCCACGGGCGTGTGTCGTTCTCGTTCCCGTCGAGTGCGAGCATCTCCGGGTGGCCGCCGGGCAGAGCGCGGGCGGTGGCGGAGCTGTCCTCGGGCCGGGGCTCGGCGTCGAGGTCGCCCTGGGGAATGGGCCCGGCACCGGCTGCAGCACGAACGGCGCGCGTCGGCGAAGAAGCGGCGGTCTGCGGCGGCGGCGACTCCTTGGGGGCCTGCTGCTTTGGCGAGTCCTTGCGGCGCTCTTCTCGTTCAACCCCCTCGTTCTCGGGATTCTCCGGTGCCCCGCTCATTCGCTGCTCCTCCACTTGCGCCACCTGCCCGTGTGCGTGTAGATGTCGCTCGCTCGCTCTCTCACTCGATGACTGCGGACCCCGCAACGGTACGGCGGCGACCGACTACTCCTTCGTAGTGCTCGTCAGCAACGACGACGCGGCGGCCGCTTGCTGGTGCGAATGCGGCTGCTGTTGGTGCTGTTCCGGCTGTGCGGATGAATGCACGGCGTCGCTGGCTGCGTCGCTGGCGGTTGCGGCCGGTGCATCTTCGCCAGTGTCCCAGTGGCATGCGGCGAGGTATGCGCGGAGGTGCTCCGCGGTAGCGGCGATGCGGTAGCGGTGCCGCCGGCCCGGCTCGGCGACGAGCAGGCCACGGGCAAGCAAGTCACGCACGGCAAGCGCCCGAATCCGCGGGTCCCCCTCGCTCGACGGCGTGTCGCCGTCCACCGGCTGCGACTTCTCGGACGGATTGAGCACTTCACGCGCGGCGCGTGGGTCCAGATCCTCCGGCACCGTCTCGGTGAGCACTTCGAAAGGCACGGCCCGGCGTGGGTTGATCAGGTCGTGCGCGTGGATCATTGCGCCTTCACCGTCAGCCGCAAGCGTTTGCCGTACCGCCTCCGCAACCGCGGCATAGTCCCGGCAGACCGGCTCGAACAGCGTGCGCACCAGCTCGGTCAGGCGCGGGTCGGGCCGTTCCTCGTTTGCATCCTCGTCGTTGTTGTCCTCGGTGGCCGCCTCGCGGGTCGTCGGTGCGTGGCCGTTGCGTTCGTGGTTGGCCGCCTCGCTTGCCGCTTCGGCATACACGCCGTTGGCGGTGCCGTTCGAGTCCTCGTCGGGGACGAAGCCGTTTTCGGCGAGGTAGTGATGCAGGATCGCGTGGTTGGGCTTGAGCGTGTGCAAGTCCGGATAGAACAGGTGCGCCCAATAAAGGCGCATGCGGCTCTCGTCCTCCGCACTTACCGACGCGGGCGGCTCCGACATACTGGCGAGCAGCCGGCCGCCGCGCGAGGTGACGGCGTGGCTCAGCACCTCTGGCGAGACGTCCTCGGGCTGGGTGCGGGAGACGAAACTGCGCAGGTGATGCGTTGTCGCCGCACTGGCTGCCTGCAATTGCGCGGCCAGTTCGCAGCGCATCAGGTGCGGCTCGGCACTTGGCTCGACGAGCATGTGATCCCCCGAGGTGAGATGCACGCGGCCAAGTTCCATGGGATGGTGAATGGCCCACCAGGTCGAGCTGAACAGGCCGCGCGGCGGCTTTGCCTGCGACTGCGCTTGTTGCCGGGGATCCTGCGGCCAGTCGTAGGTGATGGCGACGGGCAGAATGGAGACCGGCGCTTCGCTGCGCACGACTTCCTCAAGCAGC
>SKZP01000139.1 GCA_007127275.1 Planctomycetota bacterium | reverse complement strand
CTGGTCACGTTAGCGCCGCGCCGTAGGAGGGGGTCGCCGCCGAGTCTGATCCGGCCCTTGCCGCGCAATTCACCTTCGATCACTACGGCCAAATGACCGGCACCATCCTCGTGCGCAAAGAGCCGTACAAGGCCGAGCCCATCTGGACATGAAGGCTGCGGTGGCGCGGCGTCCACGTGTCGCGCATAAGCGAGACGCCCGGCAACGGGAAGCAACCCGAATGCCGCTAGCGGTTCCGTTCAAAGGCGAGCACCAATCGCGGCGGTTTCGGTGGAGACTCCTACGACTTGCGCGCGACTCTTGGTGGGTTCACCGACGCAGCGTGCGGGATTGTCGCGCGGTTGCTACCTCGTTTGCGAAGCTGCGTGAATGCGTGGCTGGCTCGCTTGTTCGGTTCTGGCTGCACGGGTATACTTGGTTCGTGCGCCGTAACCGGCGCCGCAATGCCGGGGGCGCAGTCACTGGGTTGCGTGGACGCGTGATTGGGCGTGCAAACCGTTTCTCCTTTGAAGGCGTTTCATCGGTTTGGGGTGCACCCCTGCACGAAGCGGCACGAACAAAAACGTCGAAACGAACGGGACGAGCGAGGAGTCGAGTAATGTCCAATCCCAACCCACTAGCGCGGATTCTCGAGCGCGAGCCGGATATCAAGACGTTCCGCGATCTCAATTGGGAAGGGACGTTCGAGGATTATTTGAACAAGATCTGGGAGAACCCGCGCGTATTGCGCAACGCATATCAGCGCCTCTACGAGATGATCCTCTCCTACGGGCACGAGACGTTCAAGGAGAACAAGCAGACGCTGACGCGTTACAAGTTCTTCTCCGACGTCCAGGGAGACGGCCACGACGCCGTTTTCGGGCTGGAGCGTTCGCTGGAACGGCTCGTCGCCTTCTTCAAGTCGGCCGCCTACGGCTACGGCACCGAGCGCCGTATCCTCTTGCTGCACGGGCCGGTGGGCTCGGCGAAGTCAACCATTGCACGGCTCTTGAAGCGCGGCCTCGAAGATTACAGCCGCAGCAAGGAAGGGGAGGTTTACACCTACGAGTGGCTCGTCAAAGACGAAGCAACCGGCCAGGATCGCATGCGCTCGCCGATGAACGAGGATCCGCTCAAGCTGATGCCGCTCGAGGCACGCCAGGAACTCCTCGGCCAGGTCAACGAGCGCTTCGACGGCGGTTACACCCTCGACGTGACCGGCGAGCTCAACCCCTTCTGCCGCTACATCTACAACGACCTGTTGAAGAAGTACAACGGCGACTGGCGCCAGGTGCTGAAGAACAACGTCCGCGTCGTGCGGCTCACGCTCTCGGAGCAGGACCGCCGCGGCATCGCCACCTTCCAGCCCAAGGACGAGAAGAACCAGGACTCGACCGAGCTGACCGGCGACATCAACTACCGCAAGATCGCCATCTACGGCTCCGACACCGACCCGCGCGCCTTTAACTTCGACGGCGAGTTCAACGTCGCCAACCGCGGCATCATCGAGTTCATCGAGATCCTCAAGCTCGACGTCGCCTTCCTTTACGACCTGCTCGGGGCGAGTCAGGAACACGCGATCAAACCGAAAAAGTTTTCGCAGACGGATATCGACGAGGTGATCATCGGGCACACCAACGAGCCCGAGTATCGGCGGATGCAGCAGAACGAGCTGATGGAGGCGTTCCGCGACCGCACGGTGAAGATCGACATCCCGTACAACACGAAGCTCGACCACGAGATCCGCATCTACCGCAAGGACTTCACGCCGGAGAAGGTCCGCCACAAGCACATCGCGCCGCACACCATCGAGATGGCCGCCTTGTGGGCGGTGCTCACGCGGCTTGAAGAACCCTCGCACGCCGCACTGACCTTGCTGCAAAAGCTCAAGCTCTACGCCGGCAAGACGCTGCCCGGTTGGACCGAGGACAACATCCGCGAGTTGCAGGAGGCCGCCCCCCGCGAAGGGATGGACGGCATCAGCCCGCGCTACATCCAGGACCGCATCAGCGCCGTGCTCGCCACGGACACCTCGACGAGCATCAACCCGTTCATGGTGATGAACGCGCTGCGCCAGGGGCTCGACCATCACAGCCTGATCAGCAACGAGGAAACGAAGAAGCGCTACCGCGACCTCTTGAACCTGGTGCGCGAGGAGTACGAGGACATCGTCAAGAACGAGGTGCAGCGCGCGATCGTCGCCGACGAAGAGGCAATCAACCGCCTCTGCGCGAACTACATCGACAACGTCAAGGCCTACACCCAACGCGAAAAGGTGACGAACAAGTACACCGGCCAGGACGAGGAGCCCGACGAGCGGCTCATGCAGTCGATCGAAAGCAAGATCGGCATCGGCGAAGCGCAAAAGGACGACTTCCGCCGCGAGATCATGAACTACATCGGGGCACTCGCGCTCGAAGGCAAGCCGTTCGACTACCGCACCAACGAGCGGCTGCAAAAGGCGCTCGAGTTGAAGCTGTTCGAGGACCAGAAGGACCAGATCAAGCTCAAGACGCTCGTGAGCCAGGTCGTCGACCGCGAAACGCAAGAGAAGATCGACGTGGTCAAGGCCCGCCTGATCCGCGACTACGGCTACAACGAAGAGTCGGCCACCGACGTCCTCAACTTCGTCGCCAGCATCTTCGCCCGCGGCGACGCCAAAAGCCAGTAACGCAGAAAGCAAATATGTACCGCAAAGCGCTCTCCGTAGTTGCGCCGTGGGGTGCGGCGATTGCGGCTGGCGAGAAGCGCTTGGAAGTTCGTTCGTGGCAACCGACGTCGCTTCCGCTGCTTGACCTCGTCATTGTCGAAAACGGTAAGCGCCTTACGCAGCCAGAAGAGACGGACCCGCACGGCCTCGCCGTTGCCCTCGTGGACGTGCCGAGTGTGGCGCCATGGCGGCCCGAAGATGCGGCGGCCGCGTGCTCTGCGTGGGAGCCGGGTTGGGTTGCCTGGTCGCTAACCAATGTGCGGCCGCTTGTGCCGGGCGTTTCCGTTGAGGCAAAGCGCAAACTCTACGACGTTTGGATTGATCCCGCGGTCCTGGCGGAGCGCCTTCGTACCTGCGCCAATGGTTCGTGACCAACTGGCCGAGGTACGGCTCGAGAGGCAAAAGTCGGTGGTTTCCCGTCGAATCAAGCGTCGAGGATGATGTCGAAGCACTTCGGTGAGACGGCGTGCGCGAAGTACCACGTTTCGGCGTCTTGCCACTGTTGCTCCCATGCGCTGATGCCGCCTTCGCGAGCGAGCAGGCGACTGATTCGCGCTCGCTCCTCGAGACGCAGCAACACGCGCACGTCGACCAGATCACGTAATTCGGGGCGTGCCGTGTATACTCCTTCGAGAAGGATGACCGAACGGCTCGGTATCCTCGTCGGTGTCTCCTCGAGGTGATTGTTGAACGCCTTCCAGTCGAAGGCGAAGTAGTGTGAATCACAACCGCCACGAAGGGTTTCTAGCACCGAGCGCTGCTTACGCCAGTCGATGCAGGTCGCCGCGCGAGCTTCCGGCGAGTCGTGGCGAATCTCAACACCGCCGGCGTAAAAGTCATCCCCCGGTAGTAGCGCCGCGTCGAGTAGCGTTGCCAGTTGACGCGCCAGCGTCGACTTCCCTACGCTGCTGCGCCCGTCCAGCGCCACCACGCAAGGTCGCTCAAGCTCGCACGCTCGTTCGCGAATGTGTCGAGCGAGGACGTCCGGCTCGGCGGTGGCAAATATCCGTGACATGTCTACTCCAGGCGAAGCGCTTTCACGGCGTCGCCAGCATCTTCACCCGCGGCGACGCGAAGAGCCAGTTAGCGGGGGGTGAAACGTGACCGCTGAATACGTTGATCGAATCCGCCGCAGCTTTGAGATCAGCGGATGGCAACGCTTGGGGGTTCGGATAACGGGCGATGATACCCCGGACTGGCCATCGGCGAGACTTTTTGAATACCTCCATGGCCGTATTCGGTCCTCCTTGACGACGCAGACGGGCGACCTCTAGAGCCAACGGATGGGGTCGTGTACGCTGAACTAGAGTTCGCCCGCGGTGCGTTTCTCGTTGAGGCGACGGACACCAGCGAGCGTTGCGCCATACAACGGCGCACGGCTCTGGAAATCCACCCACGGGCCGCAGCCGGTGGGCTTGGAAAATTACGAATCCCAAACGCGACGGGGTTTAGGTTGCGTGCTGCTGACCTTTCGCAGTCGAGCGTATCCAATTGACTCCCTCCTTCAAACGACGGGCGCGAATCTCATCCGTCGAAAATGATCTCCACCCTTGGCGGTGGGTCTTGCCGCGAGGTCTACCATGTATCGCGACTCTAAGAATTCCAAGGCGCCGCGGCGCAAGTTGACGGGGCTGTTTGTCGTGGGAGTTGTGCTGCTCGCTCTCGGGCTGATTCCGACCTTGCTTGCCGGCTGGGCACTCGTCATAACGCTGATCGCTGCCACGAATCCGAACCCGGGATTGGCATTGATGGGGGCGAGCGTCGACTACATGTTTGTCCGCATCATCTTGCCTCTCGCAGCCATCGCATTCGCGTTCGTGGGGGCCGGTGTCTTCTGCATCCGCAAATGGTGGCGCCGCAGCACCCCGGGCCAGCAGAGCCACGGAAACGTGAGTTCATACTCGGCCCACTGAGTGCCCCCGCAGAAGGGGGCAATCCGGCGAGCGGGGAACGAGAGTCCCCGAGTCCGCGCGTTCGAGACGAATTGGACTCGGGGAGTTTTCGTCCCCCGCTCGCCGCAAAACGCAT
>SKZP01000052.1 GCA_007127275.1 Planctomycetota bacterium | reverse complement strand
CCACCGTCGCCGCCGTGCAGGCTCTCAAGGATGCGGAGCTGGACGTCGACCCCGCGCCGCATCGCTACGGCGCTGTGATCGGCACCGGCGACGCGGGGCTCGCCACGCAGGAGGCGCAGATCGAGCGGATGCTCGAGCGCGGCATGAACCGCGTCACCAGCTACTACGTCCCCGCGCATATCCCCAACATCGGCGCCGGGCACTTTGCCGTGGAGCGCAACCTGCAAGGCCCGAACTTCAGCGTCAATTCCGCCTGCGCCACCGCCAACCACGCCATTGGCATCGCCTTCGACCTGATCCGTGCCGGGGCCGCCGACGCCATCTTCGCCGGTGGTGCAGAAGCGGTGATCACAAAAATGAGTGTCGCCGGCTTCGGCAACATCGACGCCCTCTCGACACGCAACGACGACCCGGCCACCGCCTCGCGCCCCTTCGACGGCGGCCGCGACGGCTTCGTCCTCGGCGAAGGAGCCGGCATCATCTGCCTCGAAGAGCTCGAACACGCCAAGGCCCGCGGCGCGAAAATCTACGGCGAGCTTACCGGCTACGGCTTCACCTGCGACGCCCACGACCTCGTCGCCCCCCACCCCGAAGGACGCGGCGCCTGCACGGCGATGGTTACCGCGCTAAAGATGGCCCAGCTCGAACCGAGTCAAATTGGGCTGATCAACGCCCACGGCACCTCGACGCGCCAAGGCGACCTCGCCGAGGCGCACTCCATCGAGGAGGTCTTCGGCGAACATGCCCACAAGGTATTCGTGCACTCCACGAAGTCGATGACCGGGCACCTGATCGGTGCGGCCGGCGGCGTCGAGGCCATTGCCTCGCTCCTCGCCTTCGAGCGCGGCGTGGTGCATCCGACGATCAACCAGTTCGAGCATGATCCGGAGATCAAGCTCAACGTCGTGAAGAACGAGCCGGTCGAGGCCCGCGTCGATCACGTGCTGAGCAACAGCTTCGGCTTCGGCGGCCAAAACGCCGCGATTGTTATCTCGCGCTTCACGGATTGAAGGAACCGCGCCGGCATTGCTTCGCGGCTGAACGTTCGGTACCTGACGGAAACGACCTTGCCGCTAAACCTCGTCGCGTTTGGAATTCGTAATTTTCCAAGCCCACGGGCTGCGGCCCGTGGGGGGATTTCCAGAGCGACCCACGGGCCCCGCAACCCGTGGGCTTATTACGAATCCCATTAGACAAGAGGTTCAATTCTCGTCGGCACGCACAATGCAAATGTCCGGGAGCAGGCGGAAGCGGCCGCCGCAGTCGAGACCGTAGCCGACGACGAAGTGATCGGGGATCTCGAAACCCACCAGGTCGGCGCCGAAGGAGACCTCGCGGCGTGCCGGCTTGTCGAGCAACACGACGCTGATCACCTCGCGGGCGCCGGCCTCGAGCAATGCGTCGTGCAAGGTCTTCAGCGTGCGGCCCGTATCAATGATGTCGTCGACGAGCACGACCCGCTGTCCGCGAATTTCGCCGGGCACCATCCGCTCGTCGAAGCGCACGGTGCCGGCGGAGGTCGTCGCATCCGTTCCGCTGTTGCCGCTAGCGGCATGCGCGGCATCTGCGTAGGACGAGGCGCGCATCAGGTCAATGGCGACGTCGGGGTGGTCCATCGCGCGCAGCAAATCGACGAAGAAGAAGATGGCACCGCGCAGCAGACCGACAATTCGCACGTCGCCGTCCGCGTCGGACTCGCCGAGACGCTCCCGCAACCGTTCGGCCATCTCGCGCACGCGCGTCGCAATCTGCTCTTGCGGGATCAGTACGCTGTCGAGTTGCATCGTCGTCGCCATGGCCTACCACCTTCTTGATGCGTCGAGTCGACGCCATAAGCGCCATCCAGTTCGCATGGTGTAGCGTATCCGGCTCAGTTGTGGAAGCGGAGTACCTTTTCCAGCTCCGCCACGCTCGCCTCCTCGAGCACAAGCACGTCGACAAGCGGGCTTGAGCGTCGCCGCGGCCCTAGTGAAACGGCGCTTTCCTCGGCGAAGACACGAACGCGCCGCCACAGCGCCCGGCCGCGGCGGTAGCGCTCCGCATACTCGACGCTGCGCTCGGAGAGCAGCGTGAAGGTACGTTGCAGGAGTTCGCGCACCTCACCGTTCACCGTCGGAAGCGAGTCATGCGTCGCCGTGACGAGTTCGTTGACCGCGTATTTGTACGCCGTGGCTGCATCCGCGAACGCCTCGACGTGCAGGCCCGCTTCGAACTCGAAAACAACGACCACAGGCATGACAACGCTCACTCTCCCTCGTCGACCCGACGACGAGCTTCGTAGGCAAAGGCGTCCCCAGGCGGGCGGGAAAGAGGCTTCCCAACGTCGTATCGGCACACGAGCGCGGGGCCACTCGTTTTGCGCTCGCCCGTTGCGCCACGAAAAAGCGGCAGTGGGCTTCGTCAGGCCCTCCACCGCTGTTTTCGAAGCCCCTACGTCATCCGGGCCTACACCCGTTTGCCGCTGTGTGGCTACGAGGACTCGCTCAGTCCGCGAAGTGGCGGTACTCGGGACTCTTCTCAAGGTCAATGTTGAGGTCGTCGGCGAGGTGGCGGATGCCGCGTTGCAGCACCTCGTCATCCTGGACATTGTGCACGAAGTCGCGGGCGCGCCAGTCGGCGACCCAGAGGCGCACGCCGCCGGTGCGCTCGGCCCGCGTCTCCAGGCCGAGGCGCAGCAAGCGACGCACGTCGTCCCGCGACAGCGTGGTATCCAACGACTCGTAGAACTCCTCGAAATTCGGGTAGTTCGTGTAGTCGAAGTCGTCGAACTCGGCGAGCTTCGCAAAGAGCTCTTCATTCCCCTCGAAGTTCTCGGCGAGGTAGCGCATCACCGGGTCGAACCCAAACTCGTCGCGGTCGCGCCGCAAGCGGTCAATCTCCGAGAGCTCCCACCCCAGCCACTCGTTGAACTCGACGGAGTGGTACCTGGTGCGCACCTCGCGGGTGGTGCTGATGGGTACGTCCGGCTGCACGCCGACCTCGTTGATGCTGCGCCCGCTGGGCAGGTAGTACGAGAAGGTGGTGATGCGCAGCCAACGCGTGTAGCGGCGGTAGGCGGGGTCGTCTTCGGTGCCCTCTCCCATGGAGGAGATCAGGTACGGAAACGCCTGGCCGGTTCCTTTGCCGAACGTCGGCTCGCCGATCACAATGGCGCGGTCGTGGTCCTGGAACGCCCCGGCGAGCAACTCGGAGCCGGAAGCGGAACGGCCGTCGGTGAGCACGACCAGCGGAAAGGTGCGCGGGTCGAACTGATTCTCCGTTTGGTAGTCGCGACGGTCGGCCCAGGCGCCCCACCGACCTTCGAGGTAGGTGATCAGCTTTTCACCGTCGAGGAACTTGTCGGCAATGGCGACGACCGCGTCGAGCGAGCCGCCGGAGTTGCCGCGCAGATCCAGCACAAGCCCCTCGACGTCCTGGCGCTCGAGGTCCTGCAAAGCGACCTCGATGTGATTGTGCGCGTCGTAGCCGAACTGGTTCAAGTGGATGTAGCCAATGCCGCCGGGGAGCATCTCGTGCGGGGCGTTGGTGACGGTGACTTCGGCGCGCGTGATCTCAAAGGTGCGCGGCTCCTCCCACCCTCGGCGTAACACCTGCACGTCGACCGTAGACCCCGGCTCGCCGCGCAATTCGTCGACGATCTCGTTGAGGCTCCAGCCATCGAAGTCCTTGCCGGCCCCGCCGACAATTATGTCCCCGGCGCGCAGGCCGGAGTCATACGCCGGCGCCATGTGCCAGGTAATCTCCCCGGTGCGTTCATTGACCGTGGGGAACTCATAGAAGGGCTGCGAGATCACGCAGCGCCCATCGACCATCAGGACGCGCGCGCCAATGCCGCCGTATTGGCCGCTCATCTGCGAGACCATGTCGAGCATGTCTTGGCCGGTCATGTAGTCGGTGTAGTCGTCGACATGGCTGCAGACGCCGCGCGAGAAGTTGTCGGTCATCCGGTCCGCCTCGAGCTGATCCTCCGGCGAGAGGGTGCGGGTCTGACCGCGGCGCCCGTGGGCGACCTCGCGTTCGAGCACCGTGGCGAAGCGGTGCGTCGTCAGCACGAGCGAAGTGACGAAGTCGCGGCTCGAGTAGTCGGGAAGGCCAGCAATATCACTGTCGGAGATTTCGTGGCGCTCGCGCTCCGAGGCGATGTCCTGCGAAATCAGTTCGTTCTCGATCAACGAACTTGCGGCGCGGCCCACGCCGTCGGGACGCATCGCGACGCGCTCCAGCGCCGGCATTACCTCGGCGGCATAGCCAAGCTCGGCCAGCACCGTCGCGGCTTCGTTGCGCGTCTCCGGGTCGCCGGCGGAGAGGCCGTCCTTGAGCAGGTCCCGTGCGGCCTCATCGCCGGTGACGTCGTACACCGCGCCCGCAAGGCTCATCCGTGCCCGCCCCTCCATCTGTTGAAGATCCTCGTCTTCCAGAAGCTCCGGCAAGTCGTCGAACGCAAACGGATGATCCCACCCGTAAATTCCGAGCATCATCGCGGCTGCCCGCTGAATCTCGGGATCCTGCGACTCGAAAAGCAGATCTTCCGCCCCTTCGTAGGCCGTCTCCGGATCTTGTTCCACGGTGCCGGCGAGGTGGGCGAGGATCAGTTGCACCCGCTCATTGCGGTTCGCACGGTAGGCATGCATCACCTCGCGCACCGAATCCTCGTCTTGCATGGCCAGCCGTTGCAATTCGGCGGCAAAGTCCCAGCAACGTTGCAGGTCGTCGCGCCGCTCAATCT
>SKZP01000328.1 GCA_007127275.1 Planctomycetota bacterium | reverse complement strand
CGGTCAACTCCGGTGCGCTGACGTCGACGCGCTTGCCGGCGCTAATCTGCACGGCCCCTCGTGGCGCCCGGATTTCAACGTCGGCCGGGAAGGTGAACGTCGCCTTGCCAAGGTGGTGCAAGACGCCAATGACGTAGTAGCGCTCCTCCTTGCCAATGGCGAGCACCACATCCCCCGCCTGCAGGTTCACCGGCAAGGCGAGCGCCAACTCGGCCACGGCGACGCCGCTGGGCAACGCCAGTTGCACGCGGTTGCCGGCACCCTCGGCCTTGGCCTCGAGTACGGTGGCCGGGCCAAGAAAGACGTCGGGGGTCGTTTCGAGTGTGAAGGTCATGGTCGTTGCCTGGTGGAGGGGTCGGAGTTACTTGATTTTGCGGGGCTGCCACGCCTCGGCGGCGAGCAATTCCTTGTTCGTTCGGCGTACCTTGCGCATCTTCGCGCCACGAAAGATTGTGCCGTGCTCGCGCACCGCGTGCAGATTGGCACCGGTGAGGTCGGCTTGCGAGAAGTCCGCCCCTTCGAGCTCGGCGTGCGAGAGGTCGGCGTAGACGAGCACCGCCGAGGTGAAGGTGGCACCACGGCAGATGCACTGCTTGAGAAAGCTGTCCTTGAAGTCTGCGCCCTGCGCTCGGGCGCCGGTGAAGTCGCAGGCCAACAGCATGGCAGAGCGGAAGGTCGCGCCGGTCAGGTCCGCTTCGCTCAGGTCCGTTTCGTTGAACTTGCCAAGATTCGCGCGCACGCCAGCGAGCGACGCCTTGGCCAGCGAGGCTTTTTGGAAGATCGCTTTCGTCAGGTCGGCCCCGTCCAGTTTGACCTCGGCAAGGTTCGCTTCCGTGAAGTTCGACTCGGGAAACGCGCAACCGCTCAGATCCTTGCCGGCGAGGTTGGCGCCGCTGATGTTGCAGAGCGCAAAGCGTGTCTTCGCAATCTGCATGGTCCGCATGTCGACGGATTCGAAGGTCACACCGGAAAGCTTCGCATCCCGAAGGTCGAGGCGGTCGAGCTCGCACTGCTCGAGGGTAACATCATTGAGTGTGGCGCCACGTAGCGACGCCCCCTGAAGGTTACCGTTCACGACGCTTCCTCCCGTGCACGTAATCTCGGCGAGGGAGGCCCCGGCGAGACTCGAGCCGAAGAGCGCCATGCCGTCGAGTACCGCCCGGTCGAGGCGCATACCGGAAAGGTTTGCCTCCGTGGCGGTGATGCCTCGCAGCTCGCGACCTTGCCAATCAAGCTCGGAAAGGTCGCAGGCGTCGAAGCAGGCATGTTCGAGGTTCGCGCCCTCCAGGGGCACGAGGCGAATGGGTGTTGCCGTGAAGTCGGCGGCGTTTAGGTTCGCATCCCGGAAGTTCGTTCTCTCATCAAACTCCGCGTGGGCGAAGCTTGCGCCGTGCAGCACCGCCTCGTGAACGTCGACACCGCAAAGGTCGCACTCCTCGAACGAGGCTTCCGTTGCATCAACGGCGTGCATGGATGCGTTGCGCAGATTCGCCCGGGCGAAATTGGCATTCCGCAGGTTCGCCCCGTCGAAGTCGGCCCCTTCGAGGTTGCAGTCGGTGAAGCTCACCTCGTCGAGCTCGTGCCCCGAAAGGTCGGTGCCTTCCATCTCGCAGTCATCAAAGAAGGTGTTTACGAGCTTGTGCGGCCAGACCACCCCCGGCGTGCGGACACGGGCAATCACGGTGCGTGTGAGGTCGGCGTCGGTTAGGTCCGTCTCCTCGAAGTGGGTTTCGACGAGCGCGGCACCGGCGAGGTTGGCCCCGGTAAAATTGGTGCGCAGCAGCGTGGAGCGCGTCAGCGACGTGTCGGCCAGGTTCGCCCCCGAAAAGTCGGCGTCGGTCAAGTCGGCAAAGTCGAGCGCCGCGTCGGCAAGGTCGACCTCACGAAACACCGTCTCTCGCATGTCGGCGTGCGCCAGCACCGCGCCGGTAAAGGTGCAACCGGTCAGGTCGAGCCCGGTGAGCTTCGCACTGGCGAGGATTGCTTTGGTGAGGTTCGCCTCGGCGAGGGTACATTCGCGAACGTCCTGCCGCGGCAGCTTCGCCTCGGTAAGGTTGGCGCCCCGCAGGTCGGCGCCGGCGAGCGAGCCTTGGATGGTAGCCCGCGACAGGTCGGCACTTTGGAAGTTCGCCCCGGCGAGGTTGCACTCCACCAGCGTGGCGTCGGCCAGCAGGAACCCCGCGGCGTCAATGCCGCTCAGGTCGGCCCGGAAAAGCATCATCCCCTCAAGAGGGGCGCCGGACTTGGCGCGGGTCAGGAATTCTTCGCGATCAATCGGGCGCATGATTCGAGCGTCTCGGGGTACGTGCGGCGTGCGGCCTTACGGAGTCAGTGACTTGTTGCTCAGCACGGTCTTGTCCAGGTTTGTTTCGCGAAAGTCGGTCTCGGCAATCAGTGCCTTGCCAAAGTCGGCGCCGTAGCAGTTGGACGCGGCGAAGCTCGTGTAGCGCACGTCGGCCGTGTCGAGGGTGGCGTACATCAGGTTCGCGTTCATGGCGTTGGCATGCTGCAGGTTGGCCCCGGAGAACGTTGCGTTGGGGAAGCGCCCGCCGAACAGCCGCGCCTCGACCAAGCTCGCTTCGTTGCACGAGGCCCGTTCGAGCAGGGCCCCTTCGAAGTCCGCCTTGTCGAGTGTTGTGCCGACGAATACCGCGTTCGGCCCTTTCGCGTCGACGAAGCTCGCCTCGGAAAGCTCGGCGCCGGCCGCACGCAGCGCGGTGATGTCGGCCTCCGCGAACGTGGCCCCGGGCAGTTGGGCGTCGGTGAACGAGGCCTCGGTGAGCGTCGCTCCGCGGAAGCTTGCGCCCGGCATCTCCACCTCTTGAAAGTCCGCCTCGGGGAGCACGGCTTTGGTGAAGTTCGGCGGATGCTCCTTGGCGTGCGCGCTAACGAAAATCACCGCATGGCCGTGGCACTCGTTGAAGATGGCGCCGTCGAGCTTCGCCTCGAAGAACTGCGCGCCGTCGAGCTTGGCGCCGGTGAAGTCGGCACCCGTGAGATCAGCGCCGGTGAAGTCGCAGTTGGAGAGGTCGGCGCCGCGAAAGTCCGCCTCGGCGAGACTCGCCTCGCTCAGCGTGCCCCCTTGTAGCTTCGCACCGGCGAAACGACCCTTGGGGAACTTCGCACCGACGAGCATCGCCCCGGCAAGGCTCAGCCCGGCAAGGCCACCGGGCGCCGCAGCCTTACCCGCGGGGGCCTTCGGCGGCGCCGGCGCATCCAGCATGGCGCGTACCTCGGCCTCGTCGGGCGGGGCGGCCGGTGGCTCGTCGGCCGCTGCTGCCGCGGCCTCCCCTTCCGCGTCCTCGGCGTCCTCCGTGGGCGCGGCAAGCGAAAGCCCCAGCGGCGTACCATCATCCGCGGCCCGTTCCGCCAGTTCCGCAAGCTCCGGGTCGGCCTTGATGTCTTCGAGCGCTTCGAGCGCCTCGGGCGGCAACTCAATGTCGTACTTCTCGGCATACTCCTGCAGCTTTTCGACGGCGGCCTCCGCTTCGTCGAGCACGTCCACGTCGGTGGGCAGGTCGTCGAGGTTTGGAGCCTCGAAGTCGGCGTCAGTAACCTTGTCCATGGTGTCGAGGGCGTCGTCGAGCGCTTGCTGCGACTGCTCGAACATCTCCTCCGCCTGTTGCAGGGCCTCCTGCATCTCCGGCGAGATGTCCGCGCCCATGGTGGACGTCATGTCGGAAAACAGCGACGCCAGGGCCGCCCCGCTCAGTGCGCCGGCCACGGCGGGTGCCGCGTCGTCGGCCTCGGGAACCTCCTCGTCCAGCGCGTCCGGCTCGTCGACGTCGTAGGCATCCTCCGCGGCGTCGGCGTGCTCCTCACCTGCTGCGGCGACGTCGTCGGAATCACGCGGCTCCGCGTCCCCTTCCTCGCCGGCGCTCTCCGCCTCGGCCTCGTCCTCGGGCGCCTCGCCGCTGGCCTCCCCGAAGCGCGCCAGGTAGGGCGCCGCCGGCTTCGGCTCCTCGGCGAGCTTCTCCTCGACGACGAGGATTTCGCGCACGCTTGCCAGCGCCTCCTCGTCGACATCAACCACGCCGCGCCAGACGAGCGAGACGGTTTGCGCGTCCATGTCGAGGATGCAGGTATCTAGCATCAGCTCGACCTCTTCCTTGACCGCTTCGCCGGCTCCGTCGACGTGGTGCATAAAGGCGCGAACGCGCGTGCCCGGCAAGCGGCTCGTGAAGGTGGCGTGCTCCGGGTGCAGGTTGACGCACTCGACCACTTCGTCGCCGTTGAGCGGCAGATCCAACTGCTGATCGGCGGGGGCGGCGTTGTGATAGGACCAGTCGAAGTCCTCGGGGTGATACGGCGCACGCTCGTCAAGCCACTTGCGCTTCGTGGTCCCCATCTTCCGCATGCGCAACGGCCACAGGCGGTTGATTGGCCCGAGGCCGGCCGGTTCCATACGCTCACCGAGGCGGCGAATCACGCGGTGCGACCACTCGACTCGCGGGGCGAGGTCGTTGCCGTTTCCCTTGCCCGAGGGATTGTCCGGCATGGCCGGGCCGCCGTAGGCCTCGTTCCAGCCGAGCTTGAGCTCGGTAAACGGCTTCGGCTCGCCGAGCTTGCTGCTGAACAGGCCGCTGCGCACGTCGCGTTCGCCGAGGACGGCAACCTGCTTGGCAAACGAGGTACCGACGATCACCCGCACAAAGCTTGCGGTGACCGGCTCCCCTTGCGGGGCATAAAAGGTGCCGAGGACAATGACGTCGGTGCGCGACTTGTAGGGGGCCAGATCGGCCG
>SKZP01000652.1 GCA_007127275.1 Planctomycetota bacterium | reverse complement strand
TGCAAGCCCACGGCTGCGGCCCGTGGGTTAAGTGCCGGAGATGGACGGCCCCACGGGCCGCAGCCCGGGGGCTTGTTCTCAAGGTTTTCCCGTTGCCCCGTTTGCGGGATGCACGGGTTCCTGTTCGGAATGTTGCGCACCCCAGAGACTCGTACCCGTTTTGCTCATCCAAGCCACAGGGTGCCTGCGATGGCTGCGGCGGCGGCGACAAGCGCGAGGAACGCGAATGAAAGCCAACGGCGCCGCCGGTGATCGTTTTCTGGGACGAGCCGCGGCTGCGAGGAGGGCGAGAGCGGGCGCGGCTGCGAGGCGGCGGTGGCTGCCGCGTGCGCGGTGACGGGGATTCGCTTGCGGCGGCGGGACGAGGCCGCTTGCTTGGGGGTGGCCGCCGGAGTCGGATGTGTGGACGCTTGCCTTGTGGCTTGCTTGGGCCGAGCGAGGGGCTGTTCGCGGGTCCCGGTGTCCGTGGTCACAGCCTCCGCGGTCACCATGCGGTGCGACGAGCCCGAACTCGAAGCGAGTGCCGAGGGGACACACGGCGCCAACAGCCGCTCCGTCTGAGTTGTCTGCGTGTTCGACGCGGAAAGCGCCGGCAGCTCACGGCCCGTCGGCGAAACGTTGGCTTGCCACCACGCGGCAAGTTCGTCGGCGACGTCGTCGGCGCTCTGGTAGCGCCGTAGCGGCTCGACCTGCAGGCAGCGCAGCACAATCCGGCGCAGCGTTGCGTCGACTCCTGCCGGCATGGGATCCGGACCGCCCTGCTGCTGGCGCCGGTACACCAACGCCGGGTTCTTACCGGGAAACGGCAGCCGCTTGCAAAGCATGGCGTAGCCGAGCACCCCGAGACTGAACACATCCGCCCGCCCGTCGACCGTCTCGGCGTGCCACTGCTCGGGCGCCATGAAATCCGGCGTGCCGACCATCACCCCGTTGTGCGTCAGCGCCGGCTCGAGACTGACGGGGTCGATGCGTCGCACGAGTCCGAAATCAGTGAGCTTGGCAATGCCCTCGGCGTCGACGAGCACATTGTCCGGCTTGACGTCGCGGTGCACGACCCCTTGACGGTGCGCGTAGCCGAGCGCAAGGGCCACCTGGTAGAGAAACCACACCGTCTGCGTCGCCCTAAGCGGGCCGTTGTGCACGTGCTCGGCCAACGTGCGTCCCTCGACGTATTCCATGGCAATGTAGCGCGTGCCTTGGTAGCTATCCGCGCCGTAGACCTGCACAATATGCGGATGCCGCAAGCGAAACGCGCTGCGCGCCTCTCGGGCGAAGCGCTGCACAATGGCGGGGATATGCGCAAGGTGGCTCGACAACACCTTGAGCGCGTGGTGCACCTCGAGCACTCGGTGGCGACCGAGGTAGACGTTGCCCATCCCCCCACGGCCCAACAGGCGCTCGAGCACATACGGCCCGAGCCGCGCATGCACGCGAGAGGTGGGCCGGCGGCGGTGTGTCGTACTTGCGCCGGAAGAAGCCCGTGCCACGCGTGACGAGGCCGACCGGCCAGGGGACCGTTCACCGGGGCCTTGCGGCGAGGGGACGGCGGCGGCCGGCCCACGCAAAGGAGGCTCGTGAAACTGCTCGGGGTGGTCGCGCGTCATGGCGAGGTAGGGGGGGGAGCAAGAGTGCCGAAAGCGTCAACAAAGGTGCGCGCCGGAGGTTGCGCATCCTGCAAACCGGCTGTAGAAGCGCCGCCCCGTTAACGTGACACCGGGACGAAACGCTTCCGCCGCCGCAAAGAAAGTGCAAAGCGGGCATACGCGGAAAATGGTGGCACCCCTACGAACGCAGCGCGCCTGCGTCGCGGCTCGCGTCCGACGGCGAGTCACTCCACTCGGCGAGCCAGGTCTCTTGGGTAAGGTTGTGTAGAAGGCTGCGAACGAGTTCGCCTTCTCGGTGAGTAAACTCCCAAGCTCGCCGACGACGTCGGTGGGATTGGGGCTGCGAAAACCAAACGGCATACCCTGAGTCAGCGCTTCGAAAGCGGGCCTCAACCCACCCTTTTGAATGCCACAGGGGGACCTCGCGTTGCGACGACCCCCTTGTCTTGCCCGCGCATTTGCGCCGCGAAGCTGTCGCCAGCCACCTGCACAGCGACACTCTACAAGCATTGAACCTCGCGGCCGCGGGTGGACTGAAGTAGAGTGGCTTGGGTTGTGAAGTTCGTCCATGTTGGAGCTGCAAAGGTTGTGCGTCATGAAGGCAGGTGTGTTGTTCCCCGTTGAGGGAAGTCGGCGCCGGGGTGCGGTCGCGAGGCGGATGCTTGTCCTCGCAACGTTGGTGTTCGGCGCGACCATGCTCGGCCTGCCGGGGCCGTCGCCCCAAACGTGGGCGCAGCCTGCCGAGGGAACGGATGCGGCGCCGCAGGTGATCCGTGGCGAGTTGACTGAGGACAGCCGGCGCACCCCGGCGGAGCGTTACGCCGAGATGCACAGCCTCGAGGTGCCGCAGGCCTGGCGCGCGGGAACCATCTCGTATGCCGCGAACGGCTTTCGTCCGACGTTCGCCCTCTCGGGGCCCGACAACGAGGACGTCGAGTTGACGCCGGGCGAGCCGCCGCGCGTTGAAAACGACGACGACGGCGAGACGGTGCACCGTGGGGACGTGCGCTTCGTCGCCCCCTCCGCAGGCAGTCATCGCCTCCTCGTCTCGAGCACGCACGAGAACCAAACCGGTCGGTACCGCTTGCGCGTGACGCTCGACGAGAATCCGCATCTGGAGGTGACGCCCGGGGAGGCGCACGCGGTCTCCTGGCCAGGCCGTGAGGGTGAAGCGTTCTTGCGCCGCTTTCGCCTCGAGGTGCCCGAGCAGGTCGTCGCGGTGACGTTCGAGCTCGCCGGCTCGGCCGCCGACGCGGATTTGCATGTGCAACACGGCGCGCCACTGGAGGAATTGAACCAGCTCTTCGAGACCCCTTGGGCGGCCACCTCGCCCGACGGAGAGGAACGGCTCGTGCTCGACGCGCACAGCGACCCGCCGCTTCAGCCCGGCTGGCTGTACGTGTATCTGCCGTTGTGGAACGACGAGGGGCGGCCGACGGCGGGGCCGGACGAGGCGGAGTTGCTCGTCGAGTTCGAGTGGGAGAGCGAGCGCGACATAGAGCGCGAGGTTCTTCCCGCCCGCCTCGGCGTGAACTCCGGCGAGTTGCACGGGGATCTGCCGCGTCCCGGCGGGCGCTACGTGCAAACGTGGCGCTACACCGGGCAGGCGGGGCAACGCATCGAGTTCGACGTGCGAAGCGAGGCCTTCGACGCCGTGCTGCGGTTGATCAATGAGGAGGGGGACGCCTACGAAAGCGCCGCCCGGAGCGAGGGGAACCGCAATCCGCGCCTCGTCCACACCTTCACCGGCGAGGACGAAACCGTGCGCCTCAAGATCAGCTCGCGCCGCGCCGCCGCGGTCGGCCGGTACACGCTTCGCATCTACCACGACGGCACCACTCACGCCTCACCGTGGCCAGTCGAGCCCGGCATCTTCAAAGGGCAGCTTTGCCACGACGACCAGCGGTTGCGCGACGGTGAGTATGTCGACTGGTACGCCGTCGAGGCCGAAGCCGGCGACATCCTTGCCGTTTCGCTGGTGTCGTACCACTTCGACGGCTACCTGCTCGTGCAGACTGCGGGTGGAGCGCGTTACGACAACGCGCAACGTTCCGAGGCCGAACGCAATCCGTTCTCGCGTTTCACCGTCGGCGAAACCGGTCGCGTGCGCCTTGGCGTTACCAGCGTCGAGCCGGGGGAACGGGGTGCCTACCGCTTCTACGTCGAGCGGCTCGACTCGCCGAAGCTCGGCTCCTCCCCCCTGCCTGCGCTCGAGTTCGGCGAGGTCAAGTCCGGCACGCTCGACGCGGAAAGCCCGCAACTGCCCGACGGCCGCCACGCGCAGCGCCACACGCTCGAGCTCGAGTACGGCGACGGCATCCGCATCGCGATGGTCAGCGCCGACGAGCGTTCGCTCGACCCGGCACTGGAGTTGACTGCCCCCGACGGGCTGCGCATCACGAACGAGGCGGCGCACGCCGAGACCCGCGCCCCGCTGATTGAGTTTCGCGCCCACCTGCCGGGCACCTACTACGTCACGGCGACGAGCACGGAGGCGGGCATGCAGGGGGGCTTTCACCTGCGGGCCGTGCGCCGTGAAGGCTCGCTCACGCCGACGGTGCCGGCTCGCGCCACCTCGGAGGAACGCCGCTACTGGGGCATCTTCGCCGGGGCCAGCGAGTACGCTGACGAGTCTCTCGAGCGGCTGCCGCTGTGCCGCGAAGACGCGAAGCGCATTGCCCGCGCCTACCGCGACGCCGGCGTCATGACCTCCCGCGAGCAGATTGTGCTGCTCGACGAGGAGTGCACCGCCGAGGCCATCCGCCACGCCTTTGAGCGCCTCGCCACGCAGGTCGCCCCCGGCGACGTCTTCGTTTTCTTCTTCTCCGGCCACGGCGGCCGCAGCCAACCCGGCGACTACCCCGAGCAACTCAACGACCGCCGAGAGGCCATTGTCGGCGGCGACGCCAGCTGGATCTACGACGACGAACTGGCCGGCATGTTCGACCTGCTGCACGACGAAGCGATCAAGGTCATTGTGCTCGACGCCTGCTTCTCAGGCGGCTTCAAAAGGCAAGTGATCTCTGCGCCGAACCGCGCCGGCTTCTTCTCCTCGGAGATGGATCTCACCTCCTCGCTCCCTCGCGGCTTCGACTTCGGCGGCTACCTCTCCGCTTACTTCTACAAGGCCATCACCGGCGACG
>SKZP01000292.1 GCA_007127275.1 Planctomycetota bacterium | reverse complement strand
TCCTCGAGCAATTCCGCCTGACAAATCGCCGGCAACCATGCGCGCTTCTCGTACAATCCCACCGCCACGAATTACTCCCTCGCACTCGTGACGCCGGAGATCGACGTCAACGATATGCCGGGAACGACGCTCAGCTTTGAGTTGCATCAACGCCCCTGGCAAGAGACGGGCGATGAATACTTCGAAGTCTGGTGGATCGACCAAGACGAGGCGACGCCGACGTGGCAGCGGGTGTTTCAGGACCGCAACGACAAGGCGCAACAGGTGGAGACGGTCGTTTTGAGTATCCCCGACGCCGCGGAAAGCACGGCGGTGCAACTGGCGTTCGTCGTCCACGGGAACAATACGGGGGACGGCCTCTGGGAATGGGACATCGACAACATCGTCTTCGGGTTTGCCGACCCGGCCTCGGGCCTTTTCGCCCGGCACCGCGGCGACGTGGTCACCAACGGCGGCAGCGCCTATGAACCGGCGACCGTCGCCGGAGCCGCGAACTTCGTCGGCGACCTCGCACTCGAGAACTTCGGCACGAGCGACGACGTCCTCGTTACCTCGATCGAATTGACCGGCGAATCCAACGTCACGGTGCACACCGACGACCTTTCGTTGCCGGCCAGTGCGCTTCAGTCCGGTGAGTCGTTCGAGCTCGACAACATCTACTTCACCCCTGACACGGCGGGTGCGTGGAGCTTCACGATCGAGGTGGAAAGCGACGCGGCGAACGCCGCCACCTATGAAATCGTCGTGACCGGTGTGGCCGCCAGCGCCGCGGGCGACCTCGCCGGCTCGGTCGGCCAGGATACGCTGCCGGGTGCCCACCCAAACGTCACTTCTCCCCGTAGCCTGATTCTCGACGTGCACCGCGACACGGTGATTCGCAGCGCCGTGATGGATGCCGAAGACGCCGCGACCGTCGAGGTCGAACTTCGCGATCGGCATGGCGAGTTGCTTCACGCAGGGACGTTCAACCTGAGTGGAACCGGCGGCGATGTCGTCGAGTTCGACTGGTTCGTCCCGGCCGGCCGAGGATATCGCC
The DNA here is from genome assembly GCA_007127275.1 of Planctomycetota bacterium. Classification (GTDB taxonomy): domain Bacteria; phylum Planctomycetota; class UBA8742; order SKZP01; family SKZP01; genus SKZP01. The sequence continues at coordinate 3,719 of SKZP01000292.1, read as the reverse complement.
TCATCCGCGTCTCTTCGACCGAGCTGATGCAAACGCAAAGCAACGCGAACTATCCGTATGTCTCCAACACGGTCTCCATCATGGGCACCGACAACAACATGAGCTGGTACTACTTCTTCTACGACATCCAGTTCGGTGCCGACTGGGAGACGTCCGTGCAGCGCGACTCGAACGACGTCGACCTCGCGTCCACCGACGACCTTGGCGCGCTCGCCGAGAACCAAATCACGGAAGTGGTTTACGACGTGCATAATGAAGACGCCATGCCGATGGCGGCGATCGAGGTCGAGATCGACAACCTCGACAACGTCGACGTGACGGTGCTCTCCCAACCGGGACGGATCGACCCGAATGAAACGGGCCAGATCGTTCTCGAGGTGATGCCGCTCGACATGGGTGCATTCAGCTTCGGGGTGAGTGTGCTCAACAGCGATCCCGAGGCGAATCCGTTCACCTTCACCGCCGAGGGCGAAGGCGTCGAGCCGCCCGAGGATCCCGACAGTGAAAGCAGCGGCTGCGCACTTGGCACCGGCAGCACGCCCTCGGTGGCCCTGATGCTGCTCGCCGCGTTGTTCGCCCTCGGCCTGATGCGCCGGCGCCTCCGCTAGCGCCACCGGCATAGGCGAAGGAACATCGCAACGCGCCCCGTACCGTTCTCGGTGCGGGGCGCGTTCCGCATTTGTCCGCTGCCGCACGCAAAGCGGAGCGTGGTCCCCTTGTCTGGGGTGGCTGACGGCAATGCTACCGCAGGGTTAAGGTTTGTTCTTTTGTGGCTGCGGCCTCGAGGCGGAGTTCTACCGTTGCGCGGCGCGCACCGGTTGGGTCGCTGACCTCGACGACATAGGTACCCGCGGCAAGCTTGCGGATGGGAAGCAGGTGCGGCTCGGCGCGCATGGTCGCTCCGAACAAGGCACCGGCCCCGTGCGTCGGAACAATGTCGGCGTCGGCGCCGCGCAACGGGGTCACGTCCTCGCCGGCTTCGTTGCGCACGGTGTAGCTGCCGGCGGCGACAGGTTCTCCTTCTTCGTCGGCGAGCCTTAGCAGCAGGACCGACTCACGCCCTACCCGCGGGGTGACGCGCACGGTTTCGTTTTCGGTGACGCGCACCTCGTGGCGGCTGAAGGCGTGTCCGTCGACCTCGACCTGCAGCACATACCTGCCCGGCGGCACATGCGGAATGCGGGCTCGGCCGTGGTTGTGGACGCTGATGTCGAACCGGTTCAGTAGGGTCTGCGGCATGGTGCGGCCCTGCTCGTCGCGCAGATGCAGCTTTGCCGTTTCCTGATGCAGCGGCGGATACGCGTCGAGCACAACGTCGATGGCGCCGCCTTGCGCAAGCGTAAGGTCGAGCTCTGTCACGTCCTCCCTCTCCGCAGCCGGTAGATCACGCACGGCGACACCCAAGCCAGCCTCGTCCGTTTCGGGGGTCGTTTGCATCAGGTGCGCCCATACCCGGTAGGAGGCGTCGTACTCGAGGCCGCGAAGTGTGAAACGTCCCTCGGCGTCGGTCGTCGTGGAGAGGCGCGGTCGCTGCGACTCCTCGCGTTGCGGAAAAGATGTCGTGCGAGACTCCCCCACGGCCATCACCGTCGCTCGCGGCACCCCCTCGCCGGCTTCGTTGCGCACCACGCCACGTAGCGTCCGTGCCGGTAAATTAACCTCGTGGAGCACCGTGCCGTCCGCATTTTCCGGGATGGTCAACGGCATTCGCCAGAAGCGCACGGGATCCTCCGGGAAGAGGTTGCGACGGTCGGAGGTTCCGACGTAAAGCTCGTGTGTGCCCGGCGGCAGCAGCGTGGTGAAGCCGGCGCGGTTGGGCTCGACGCGCTCGCGCACGCGGACGTCGCGGCCACGGATGGACGCGAACAGCACGTCGTTGAGCGGCCCGCCGGCTTGCTCGAACTGTAGCTCGACAGGCACCTCCTGCAACTTGCCGCCAAGCCGCACCACGGCGGGTGAGGTTTCCCGCACGGTAACCTTCAGCCGCTCTCGCGAACGCGGGCAACGCACGCTCCACGCGCCGACGGGCACATCACGGGCAACGCCACGGCCGTCCGCCTCGAGCGTGATGGCTCGCTCGTTTTCGAGGTGCACGTTGTGGCTGTGCATGCCAAGCGTGACACGCTCTCCGTCGAGGTCTTGGCCGGAAATCCACGGTTGCATCTCGAGATGCACCTCGCCGGTACGCTCCGGAGCAAGCGCAATGATTCGCTCCTGCTCTTCCTCGTCGAGGAGAGCGAGCAAGTCGGCGAGTACAACCCGAGTTTCATAGCCCTCTGCATCCACACGCAGTATCAGCCCCGTCCAGCGGAGCGGCTCGAACGCGACGCGCCCCTGCTCGTCCGTGGTACGCGGATCAGGAAGTTCCCGGCGCAAGACCCAGGTCGCCCGCATCCACGGCGTTTGTGCACCGACCGGCAGAACCCTCGCGCCGGCCAATGCGTCCCCCTCGTGCGTGACGACCCGCACGGCGAGCGGCAGTTTGGCACCGAGCTCGAGCGTCACCTCCGTGATCTCCTCCGGAGTCACCGTCGCCTGTGCAAGTGCGTCGCGTTCATCTTCCGCGTTGACTTGCACCTCGTACTCGCCGGCAGGCAGCGCCGTGATTATGCGACCTTGTTGCGGATCATACGGTGCCGTGTGGTCGTCGAGGTCGAAGCGGTACGACGAGATGGCGCGGTCGGTGCGCCGGATGCTTACCGTGCCAGTGAGTGCCGGGGAGCCGTCGTACCGGCGCAGCGACACCTCGAGGCGGCCGAGTGGCACGTCGGGCAACGCTACGGTTTGCGGCTCATCCGTATCCGTTGCGACCTCCAGCGTCTTATGCGGCCCGTGAGGCAAGAGCAAAACCTCCAGCTCGACGCGCTCTTGTGGGTCTAGGTTGCCGAGTCGAAAGGCGCCGACCTGGCCGTCGACGTTCGTTTCCACCTCAATGGGCGTGTGCATCCGGGCGCGCTGCATGATTTGCTGGCGGCGCAGCTGCCACGCCGCGTGCAACGTCTCTCCTTCGTGGATGGCCGGCCGCGACACGCCGACATACGAGGCGCGCAGCCGCACACTGTTTACAAGAAAGCCGAAGCGATGTGCTTCTTCTTTGTCGCCAATCCAAACGGCCGCACCGGAGGCGTCGACGAGCCGACCCGTCACGGTGCGCGCCGGCTCGAGCGTCAACGCAATCTCGAGGGTCTCGCCGGCTTTGAGCTCGACCGTCGCCTCGGCTTCTCCGGGGAAGTACCCCTGTGCAAAGGCGGTGACCCACACGCGGCCCGCCGGCACGTCGTCGACGTGGTACGTTCCCTTCGTTTCGGCACGGCCGAGCCCCTCCCAGGAGTGCAACGGCTGGTCGGTCCGCCAGCCCCGTTCGAGGGCCTCCTCGACGCTCTCGTTCGGGTCGAAGTTGATTGCCTGCACGACCGCCTCGAGCGGCTCGCCCGCGGTGTCGTGCACCGTGATGCGCAACTGCGCCGTCGCTTGCTTGGCCGAGCCGGAACGCGCAAACTCGCCGAGCGAGAGCAGCAAAAGCGGCACGGCAGCAAATGCGGTCACGAGTATCAGGCGGCGGCGACGTAGCGGAAGTGACATGGATCCAGCGGGGAAAGACCTACGGAACCGGGCGTGTAGCGACACCGCACCACTCTACACGCGCAAGGCATGTTCGAGAAGGCGAGCACCGTGTAGGTTGCGCACCCTTCCCGAAAACTTAGGGCTGCCGGCTGTCG
>SKZP01000404.1 GCA_007127275.1 Planctomycetota bacterium | reverse complement strand
TCTTCTTCAAGCGGCGCCAAGAAGACGACGAAATCAAAGGCAAAAACGTCGTCAAAAACAAGCTCGGACTCAACGTCCAGTACAACCTCCGGCTCAAAGAAGAAATCTTCGACGAAATCCGCCGGTGGCAGCACCGGTGCCACCGGCGCCAAGAAGGCAGGCGCGACGAAGAAGAAGGCCGCGACAAGCCCGACGAAGAAGGGCGGCACGAGCAAGGCGTCGTCCACGACAACGAAGAGCGGCGGCGCAACGAAGAAAAAGGCCGCGGCCACCAAGAAGAAGAGCACCGGCGAAGCCACGAAGAAAAAGGCCGCGACGAAGAAAGCCGCCGCGGAGTCCGGCACCAAGAAAAAGGCCGCGACGAAGAAAGCCGGTGCTACCAAGAAGACGGCCGACACGGCAACCACGAAGAAGTCCACCGGCGAAGCCACGAAAAAGAAAACCGCGACAAAGAAGGCAACGGCGACGAAGAAAACCAGCACGGCGACGAAGAAAACGCCAGCAAAGAAGGCCACCGCGAAAAAGGCAGCGACGAAAAAGACCCCGGCGAAGAAGACGTCCGCACGCAAAAAGGCTACCCAGGATGCTGCCGCGGTCGCCCCGGTCGCCGACGAGCAAGAGGTCGACGTCAGCACGCTGGAGCCGACCGCATTGCCGCGCATTTTGGCCGAGGTGCGCGACACGGTCAGCAAGGAAGACCTTGAGGCGGTGATTGACGCATACGACCGTGTCGCCGAGCTCGAATTCAGTTACTCCCACCCGCCGGATGTAGAAGACGGCGAAGTGCCGAGCGACAGGCATGAAGAGATTGTAAAGCGTGCTGCGAAGGAACTCGACCTGGATGTTGATACGTTCAAACAGCGCTGGTCGGTCGCGACCCTGCCGTTCGTCGCCTGGGATGCGCTCGAGCACGTTGAGGAAACGGACGTCGACTACGCGAAGCTGCGTTTGATTGCCGCGTTCGAGTTGCCCGCCGAGTTGGCCGAGCACGCAGTGGAACTGGCCGCAAAAGAGAAGCTGACTCTCGAGAAACTACACGAGAAGGTAAAAGCGCTCGCCGAGGACAATCTGGCCGCACAAGGGGATACCTCCGGCGTTTGAACGGAACGCCTGCGCTGCAGCCCACTAAACCGCTCGCCGCTTAAAATTCGGAAAAGTCCTCGGGCCCCGCCCCGGGGGTACCACGCGTTGACAGATTCGACCCACAGGCCCCGGCCTGTGGCTTGAAATTACGGATCTCAATGCGCGGGCGGTTTAGAAGACGTCCTGCCTTGCAATCCTGTAGCCCTTTCGAGGCCACAGAAACACGACGTCGTCCACGGCCTTCTCAACCTCACCAACGGCAGTTCCGCGCCCCCCAGGGCGGCGAGCCTGTGCAGACGGCTTATGTTGCTGGGCGAGCGCCTGCCAGCCGTCTTGGCAGCGGAAAGAAATGGCATTCTGTGGCTTGCATCCGCCCGCGCGCTGGGCAATGCTGAGTCGAATCCGTCGACGCGAGACAGTTTCGCTAGGTTCATTTGGGTTCGCACGTATGGAACGTGAGACGGTCCTTGCACAAATGGCCAGTCGGCTCGGCTTGATTGAGCAAGACGAGGCGCAGCCTCTGCTGGAGCGTTATCACGAACGGCGTGAAACGCTGTCGTCGAACGGACTGCCCGTATCCTTCGAGCAGTTCGCGCTTCAAGAACAGGTGTGGAGCATCACCGCGGTGGAGCGGTTGCTGACGCACTTCGCCTCGGCGTACTTTCAGTGCGACTCCTGCGGGCATCCCCAGCGCGGCCAGCAGTTTGGCCCGGGGCCGCTACTGACCTGCACCATGTGCGGCGCCAACGAATTGAGCCTGCGAGCGGGGACGTCAGCGGCGACTTCGGAGACGCTTCCCTCGCAGCGCACGACTCAGGACGCAGCGACACCGTCCCTTTCGCCGGAAGAGGCGGAAAAAGTGCAGGCACTCGTGGCCGAGGCGAACGAGGGTCGAGATCTGGATGATGTGCAGGCGCGGCTTCGCGAACTGGCCGAGACGTTGGGCTCGAGCCGGGAGTTGACGGCGGCACTCGACGGCGTGGCGCGTCGCATCCACGAGAAACGCCTAGCCGAGGCGGAACGCGTCTTCTTTTGGGGACGGATTCCCCGCGCACGCTACTTGCTCAAAAAGGCTCGGGCGTGGGCGCCGGACGACCCGCGAGTCAAGGAACTCGAGCAGCGCGTGGAGCGCGTGCGCTACATGCTCTTTGGCACGGCAGGTTTGCTCGGCGTTGTCGTGCTTGTCGCGGTGCTCGGATTGCTGATGCGCGCCGACCCCGACGAGTTGCGCGACGAGCGACTCAACGCCGCCCTCGAACAAGAGGATTTGCATCAGCGGGTTACGGCGCTGCAGGAATACCTCGTGGCCTACCCGACAGACGAGCAGGCCACGGAGGCCCTTGCCGAGGCTGAGGAACAGCTCCGAGTCCAAGCGTTGGCACGTGCCCTCTCCGGCGAGAACCGCGAGGAGCGGCGTCGCGCACTCGAGAACCATCTTGCCCGGTTTCCCGAGGACACGGAGGCGAAGCGGCGCCTCGACGCGCTCAACGCGCAACTCAAAGCCGGCAAAGTCCTCGCGAGGCTCGAGCAGGATTTCGACGACATCCGCGCATTGGACGCCCCCGGAGACCGCGCCCGTGCCTACGAAAACTTCCTGCACGAGCACGAGGCGGAGTTGCCGCCGGATCTGCTCGACCGAACCGAGCGCGAACTTGCGCGTGCCAACGCCGCAACGGTACGCACGCGGGCCGAGTCCGAGACCGCGGGGCTGGATCCGTGGCAACGTCACGAGCGCCTCGGCACGCTTATGGCCGAGCTGGAGTTGCGCGCCGGCCGCGGCCTCGAGCGTGCCCGGCAGTGGCTGCAACAGCGCCTGAAGGAGGCGCGCGACGACATCACCCGCGAACTCACGCGTGACGCCGGACGCCTCGACACCGCGAGTGCCGCCCGCGAGTTTCTGCAGTTGCTAGAGCACAGCGAGGAGGCCGTGCCGGAGGTGCACACGCGCTTCTCCGACGCCGTCGCGGAAGCGAACCGGCGTATTGCCGAGAAGGAGCGGCTCGTCGAGTTGCAGGCGCGCGTCGCGGACGTCTCCGCGTGGTACGACGCAAAGGCGCTGCTCTCCGAGGCAGAGAGGTTTGCCGAAGAGGTGCCGCGCCTTTCTAGCGAGCTTGCCGCGTTGCGCGACCGGCTAGAGCCGGTGTATTCGCAGCGCCCGCCCGAGGTGCCCGGTTTTGTGCCGTTGCGCATGGAGCGCTTCGAGGCCGGCGGTGCCGGTCACCACGTACACGTATACCGCAACGAGCGCTTCGCCGAGGTGTATGCGTTGCCGCCGGTGCCGGAAGAACCGAGCGAACGACTCGACGCCGAGGCGGCATTTACCCGTCCCGCGGTCGAGTTCGTGTTGCTGCCGCCGGTGGGGCACGAAGGCCCCATGGTATTCGACATGGGCTCGCCGAGTTCCGAAGAAGGGCGCAGCGACCAGGAGACGCAACACGAGGTGACGCTGACGCAGCCGTTCTTGATTGCGCGCACGGCGGTGACGCAACGCGTCTGGGGCGCCCTCGCCTCGGAGGTCCGCGGCTTGCCTGGCGAGCCCGCCTCGCAACGGGGCGACGAGTTGCCCGTCGAAAGCGTTACCTGGCACGAGGCCGTTCGCTTCTGCGAGCACGTCAACCTACGTCTGCCGACAGAGGCCGAGTGGGAATACGCCGCCCGCGCCGGGGCGAAAACGCCGTTTGCCTTTGGCGAAACGCTCCCCCGGGAGCTTGCAAACACGAACACGCTTCGCCCTTACGGCGACGGCGCCGAGCGGGAGAGTCCACGCCACGAACTGGTCGAGGTGGCGAGTCTGCCGGCGAACGCCTTCGGCCTTTACGAGGTGCACGGCAACGTCTGGGAGTGGTGCGCCGACTGGCGCGCCCAGCTGCCCAGCGAGGCGGTCACCGACCCGACCGGTCCCGAGGAATCCCTCGAACGCGTGCTGCGCGGCGGCAGCTACCGCTACCCGCCGGCACAAGCACGCAGTGCCGCCCGCTTGGGCATGTCCCCCGCAAGCTCGGGCCGCGACATTGGGCTGCGCCCGGTGTCCGAGGTTCCGCGAGCCGAGTAGCGCAAGCGGATGAAACGTGCGCCCGTTCATCTCAAACCGGTGGAGCGCTCTTGGGCCAAACCCACTGGTGAAGCCCGTGGGCTTTGGGGAGTAGAGTCCACGAATTGGCATTGCATGAAACGTGCGCCCTCCCTCTGGCCCTGCGTACCTTCGTTGTGGTAGCTGTTAAGGTATTGCTCGCCAGCGGTTGTCGCGTGACGAAACCGGCGCGTCTCATGCGTACCCTTTCACGTGCTTTCTTGCGGATGTATCTCGCGGTCGTGCTTGCCGTGACGTCGTTCGCATGGGGTGCGGCATGCACCTCGCCAGCACCCTTGGATGAGCAACTTCGCGAACGCTCACCCGAGGACGCGCCGCCGCAGGCGGCTCCGCTGGCCGTAGGCGCGGCGACTCTTTCGTTTACGCCGGACCTGACCGAGGAAGACGTTTTGCTTGCGTCGCCTCGCGGTGTGCGGCGGCCGCATTCGCTCGACGGCACGTTGCTGGCCCGCGCGGTCGTTGTGCAGAGCGGCGAGTCGGTCGTGGCCCTGGTCACGCTGGATCAGTGGCTGGTGCCGCCTCCGTTCGTGCGGGCGCTCGAGCACCGGCTGCGCCAGGTCGAGGTCGACGGACACTCGCTGG
>SKZP01000327.1 GCA_007127275.1 Planctomycetota bacterium | reverse complement strand
GTTGATGTGCGGTGCGACCCACGCAGCCCGTCGGCTCCTTGCGTGCGACACGAAAATGAAACGTTCTCCTCACCCCCCTGCGTGAAGATGGGCACCACCACCGCGACATCCCGTAGCGACAGTGCCACCGCCCCCGCGGCGCTGGCGACGACGAACGCGGAGCTTGTGCTTCATCTGCGCGAGGTGAGCACCGGCTACGGGGCGCGCACGGTGCTCGAAAACGTCTCGCTCGACGTCTACCCCGGCGAGTTCTTGGCCGTCGTCGGCCCCAACGGTGGCGGCAAGACCACGCTGCTGCGCGCCATCCTCGGGCTGCTCCCCGTGTGGCACGGCGAAATCCGCGTCTTCGGCGAGCCACCGCGGCGCGGCCGGCGTCACATTGGTTACGTGCCGCAGGGCTTCGAGTTCGACCCGTCGTTTCCCGTGCGCGTGCAGGACGTGGTGCGCATGGGCCGCTTGGGCCACCGTGGCATGCTGCGCTGGCTGCGCCGCGAGGACCGCGACGCCGCCGACTGGGCGCTGGAGCGCGTCGGCCTTACCGAGTTGCGCCGCCGGCCCATTGGCGAGCTCTCGGGCGGCCAGCGCCAGCGCACCTACATCGCCCGCGCCTTGGCGGCCAAGCCGCGGCTGTTGCTGCTCGACGAGCCGACGGCGCAGGTCGACCCGGACAACCGGACCGCGGTATACGACCTGCTCAAAGAGCTCAACAAAGAGGTTACGGTTATCATGGTCAGCCACGACCTCGATGCCGTCGCCTCGTGGTGCTCCAAGGTCGCCTGTGTCGACCGCCGCCTCTACCTCGCCAGCGAAGACGGCCTCGAACGCGACCCTCACTGCGGCCGCGTCCATCTCCCCCCGCACACCCACGGCCACGTCCCCGACCCAAGCTGCGACCCCGCCGGCGCCGTATCACCCCCCGGCCAAGAAACCACGGACGGGGCGAAAACCAATCAACCGCCCGCGATTGCCTAGTGTTGAGTCATGGCGAAACCTTCGGGTCGAGCGTGACGAGCGAAGAGTGTGCGAGGCAGAGGAAGGTGAGCCGCGCAGGCCTGCCATTTTGCACGTTGAGCCGCGCAACCGACGACAACGACGCACAGTCGAACGCAGTAGCCTCACCGAGGGAATCAATCTTGACGAGCTACCCGGCGCCGCCGTACCGTTCGTCTGGGGATTGCCAGTAGCCGCACGCGAGGTTTCACGAGGAGAGACACACGTGACCGTCCGATTACGCGGCCGCTGTCGCGCTCAAGAAGCGCAACGTCGACACCCTGCGCAGCGAGGGAAGCTATGAGTGTCGAGCGGATACTTTCCTCCGTCACATGGCTCGCCGAGTCGGGCGGCGCACTTGTCGTCGTCAGCGAGTGGGGGGTGGCGATTGCGATCGCCTTGCTGCTCGTCGCCTTCGCATTGATCGTTGCCGAGATTTTTCTCCCCTCGGGCGGGGCGCTGAGCATGGTCGCGGCGTTTCTCCTTGTCGTCTCCGTAATCGCGGCCGTTCTCCACGACACGACGATCGGACTCGTATATCTGATTGCCGTGCTGGTCCTGACTCCGAAATTCGCCATCATGGTGCTCAAGCTCGTGCTTCCGCGCACGGCGGTCGGCGAGAGGATGATTCACCGCGGCAATCCCGTGAGCGACACCGAACGCCGCGCTGTCGTCCACGAAGAGAAAACGCTCGTCGGGCACGTCGGCCAAACCGTCACTCCCCTGCGCCCTGGCGGCCGCGCCGAGATTGCCGGCGAGTCGCGCGACGTGGTGACGCAAAACGGCGAGATGGTCGACGTCGGCAAGAGTGTCCACGTCGTCGAGGTAAGCGGCAATCGCATCGTCGTGCGACCGATCGACGCCCTGCAGGAGTGACGCGACGACGTACGGACTCTCCAGGCGAGCGGGGGACGAGAGTCCCCCGAGTCTACTTGCGTTCACGAACCGCTTGACTCGGAGGACTTTCGTCCCCCGCTCGCCTTAGGAGCTGACAAGAATTACGTCCGAACGTTGAGCGTCACGAGCGAAGGCTATGCAAGTCGGAGGAAGGTGAGCGCAGGCGTGACGAGTGCCGTCGAGCAGCGCAACCGACGACAACGAAACGGTGCGCTGCGCAGTGGGCAAGGAGCCGCCATCGCGCGGCCCTCAACCACACGGCACAACCTACGCACGTTTCATAGATGTTTAACAGATGTGCATGGGCCGCGCATATGTCAAGGCATTTTCAAACCGGAACAAACTGAACAATCGTGGATCAACCATGCTCATCCAAGTACATGCGTGAACGCGCCAACAGCGCAATCCGCGCAAACCGTCAGGCCCCCGTGGCTCGTTCGGAAGTCGAGGAATCTGTCTACCGTGGGATGTCCAACGTGGACAGTAGCAAACTCGATATCAGTCAACTCCCCTTCAACGTACGAGGTTTGGATTCATGCGCCTTTTCATTTCAGCGGTAGTTGCCGCAGTGCTACTAGTCGGCCCCGTGAGCGTCGCGCAGGCGGATGTGTTGATCGCCGGCTCCCATTCGCAAGAAGCGCTCGACGACATCAAGGACAAGGTCGAGGCGACCGGATTGATCGTCGGAAACGTCGAGACGCACGACTTGTCTACTTCTCTTCCGTCGTTGTCCGATCTCCAGGACTACGAAGCGGTCCTGGTGTACACCAACACTTCCCTGAGCGATCCCGTGGAAATGGGGGATGTGCTTGCCGACTATGTGGATTCGGGTGGCCGGGTGGTGGTTGCGCCGGGGGCCAACCATGATGGCCAGTTCGGCCTCCAGGGTCGCTTTCTTACGGAAGACTATGCACCGCTAGGCTTCGGCCCAACGACGAGTTCGCCCCTGACGCTGGGGACAATCACCGTCGAGGGCCATCCGCTGCTTCACGGCGTCTCCAGCTTCGATGGCGGCTCCTTCAATATACACATCGATGCACCGGTTACCTCGGGCGCGCGGCTCGTCGCCGAGTGGAGCAACGGCACGCCGTTGATTGCGGAGCATGCGATCGGCGAGGGCCGAGTCGTCTCGCTCAATTTCTTTCCCGTCTCCGACGACGAAAGCAGCGGGATGTGGGATCCCAACACCGATGGCGGTGTGATCCTAGCCAACGCGCTGAACTTTGGCTCATCGCCGCTACTGGTCACCCACGGCGGCTCCTCATCGAGCTTCGTGGAAGGCTTGCTCGGGGCGATTTGGGCCACCGAAGAGGTCTCGCAGGCGATCGACACCTTCAACGCCAACGCCGACACACCGGCCCTTTCGTTCCTGCAACAGTTCGAGGCCGTACTGGTATACGACGACCACCCCTTCGACGACGCCACCGCAATGGGGGATACCTTTGCCGACTTCGTCGACGCCGGCGGTCGCGTCGTGATCGCCTCCGGCATCACGAGCGACTTCCACGGCATCTCCCTCGACGGACGCTGGGAAGCGGAGGGGTATGCGCCGCTCAGCACCGGTACCCACCTGGACACGTCGGCCACACTTGGCACGGTGCAAATCCCGACGCATCCCTTGATGGAGAACGTCAACACGTTCGACGGCGGCGACGCCCCGCGTGGCGACTCGGCACTCGCACCCGGCTCCACGCTTGTCGCGTCGTGGTCCACCGGCGAGCCGTTGGTCGCCTACCACTCCGTCAGCGACAACCTTGTCGTCGCGCTCAACTTCTACCCCGTGCCCAATCCCCCCTCGACCGTCTCGTGGGACGTCAACACCGATGGCGGCTTCATGTTGGCCAACGCGCTGCAGTTCGAAGCACCGCGCCTGCGGCTGGAACGGCCGACCGGCAACGTCATCCCGCACGAGTCGCAAGACGACATCGGTTCCGTGGCGCAATCTTCCCAGTCGCTTAGCTACACGATCGTCAACGAGGGAACCGCCACGCTGGAACTCAACGCCGGCACGCCGGTCGACGTATCGGCGCAGAACAACTGCACGGTCGACATTGCCGTCGCCCCGTCCCTCTCGATCGACTCGGGCACCTCGACGACGTTCGAACTCGAGGTAACCCCGTCAGGGGAAGGGGCCTTCTCGGCCACCGTCACCATTGCCAGCGACGACCCCGCCGCGCCGGCCTTCGAGTTCATCATCGCCGGCGCTGCCGATGCGGATAGCACCGACTCCAGTGACGGTGGCGGCTGCAGCACCGGCGACGACATGCACACCGTTGGATGGTTGTTGATGGTGCTGTTGGCGCTGACCGGCCTTACGCTGCTGCGCCGCAACGTCTAAGCACCGATCGGCAAGCCTGACCTTGCCTTCGCACAAGACCCAAGCCCACGGACGAGGCTCGTTCGTGGGCTTGTCTTGTGTGCGCTCCGCTTGGGCGCGGACTCGGAGGTGCACCGCCTTCGCTTTGCAAGCCCTGCGAGCATACGGGCGCAGTCGGTCGGCTTCGTACCCTTTGCTCGGTTTACTGCCACGGCGAGACTTCGACGGGCGAGCCGACAGCGTGGGCGACGTGCAACGGCTCACGCTCCTGCAATTCCGCCCACTCCGTGCCGTAGAGTGCTGCCCAGTCGACGTCGAGGTGGTGGCTGCGCACCGGATGCACCTGCCAGATGGGGTGGCGCACCTGATAGAGGCGGGTCGTCCCGTCGCGGCCACGCACAAAGCCCCACTCGTGCTCCTTGAAAAAGTGCTCCACCGTATCCGCCGACGGCTCATACGGCTCCGGCTCGCTGATCCAGTGCAATCGGTTCCAGCGCCCCGCCACGCGGATCGCGTGTTGCACGTCCACCGACTCGGCGTTCGCCTCCAGCCGGCT
>SKZP01000038.1 GCA_007127275.1 Planctomycetota bacterium | reverse complement strand
CGATCTCGGCCAGGCTGAGTGAAGTCAAACGGTTGCAAACTCATGGTGTCTCTAGGCTCCGCCGAAGGCATGGACCGCAATGCACGAAACGACCTGACTTTTCTCGAACCCGCGACGGAACGCTAAACCGCCGAACCTGGATCGAACGTCGGACACACTCCTTGCAACGTGCGAACGATAACTGTCGCTGGATGACAGACACTCATGGATAGCCGAAACATCAGCCAACGGCAACAATTATCGCTTGTCGAAACCACACTCCAGGTGGGCATATGACCGATTTCGTGTGTCATGGCAGCGCCAATCTCTACCGCAGCGTCGCGATTCTTTGCCATTAACGAGAACGTACCGAGGGCACCGCAGCAATTTCCTTGACGCGCCATGACCGATGAAAACCCCATGTGACCAAGTGTCGTCGCAGCGGTGCCTCCCAGTCCGCAGGCGCGGGCCGAGCACGGTACGTGCACGGTGACCGGCCCCGTGTCTTGCGGCAACGCCGGCAGGGCCACCTGCGGCAGCAGCTCGTTGAGCAACTCGCAGGCGTCGTACAGCGCCACCCCGAGGGCCGCCGCCTGTTCGCGCAACGGGGCGAGACAGGAGACGCTCGGCACGACGACGACGCGGCCGGGGTGAGCGCCGTGTTCGCGCAGCCAGTGACGGTGCACACTGGCAAGCTGCGCGGCCTCGTGGAGATGGCCGCGGCTTTGCAGCGGACGCCCGCAGCAGGGAACACCCTGCGCCTCGGAAAGTCGCAGTGGCGTTACCCCGAGCGCGTCGAGCAACTCAGCGAGGTGAGCCGGCGTTTCGTCGTCGGCGCCGCGTGCGTCGCACGGCATAAAGATGGCCGCTTCGCGCAGCACTTGTCCGTCACGAAGCGTGAGCCTCCCCGGCGGAGCAAGCGAGCCGGGGACGAGCTGCCGGTGTTGCGCACGCGCCTCGGCAGGAGCCTCGCCTCCGTACCGCGGCTCGGCGGGGGACGTTCGTACAGCGGCTGCGGTGCGGCGGTGGGGCCAATCCCGGCTGCGGCCGAAGCGGGGCAACGGCGCGTCAGCGGCCACACCAGTGAGACGCTGCATCCCCTTGCGCAGTGGCCGCAGCCCTAGCAGCGTATTTGCAACCGGCGGCGCTAGATTGCCCAGCCGAATCAACCAATCCGGCCGCAACAGCCACTCGCCAAGGCGCGACGCCGCCGGGTCGGCCCCGCCGTGGTAGTGCCGGCGTGCCTCGTGAAAAAGGGCACTGATGCCGGGGATGTCGACGCGGCTCGGGCACTCACTCAGGCACAGTCCGCAGCTCAAGCAGTGATCCACCACCGCGCGGCCGTCGTCTCCCTCGAACGCCTCGGCCACGGTCAACGTCCCGGCGACGAGGCCCCGCACGACGTTCGCCTTGGCCCGCGGCAGGTGCGCCTCCTCGTCGCCCAGCGCGACCACGGGGCAGTACTGCCGACAGGAGCCGCACCCGTGGCAGGCCTCGACGGCACGCTGGACGAGCGGCGTATCCAACGCGCTCTCCGTCGGCGCGGCCGTCGCCCCGTAGGCCTCGTCGTAACGCAGGAACGCGCTCAGGCCGTAGCCGCGCCTGGAGGGCTCGGGGACAATGACAAGTGGGTTGAGGCGCCAGGCGGGGTCGAAGATGCGCTTCGTCGCCTCGAAGGCGGCGTAGCTGCGCGGGAAGTTGCGCCGCAGGTAAGGCGTGCGCAGCAAGCCGTCGCCGTGCTCACCGCTAACGACGCCACCGAGGGCGCGCACAAGCTCCGCGTGTGCCTCACCGAGCGCGGCAAGTTGCTCGGTAAACCCCGGTGCATGCGGGTCCACCCGCGGCGAAAAGTGCAGCAACCCCTGCCCGGCGTGGCCGAACAGCGCCGCGTCCAGGCCGTGTGCGGCAAACAACTCGCGCAAGCCGGCGACGAACTCCGGCAGCTTTTCCGGCGGCACCGCCCCGTCCTCAATCCAACGCGTCGGCCGCTCACTGCCCGGCAGCCGCCACAACAGCGCCGCCGCCGAGCGCCGCACCCGCCACAACGCATCCAGCGCCGCCGGAGTGTGCGCCACATCCGTCCGGTACGCGGGGCCATGCGGCGGCCCCAACTCGGATGCGCAACGCTGCGCCGCCGCCTCGACTGCGTCGGCCTCTGCGTCGGTGCCGTCGAACTCGACGAGCAGCAACGTCGCAAGCTCCGGGGAAAGCCAGCCGTCCTCGTCGGCAAGCTCACCGTGGTCCCGCGCAAGCGCGAGCAGGTCCCGCGGCAGGCACTGCACCGTTGCCGGGCCGTAGGCCTCGACGAGCGGCTGCACGGCGGCAAATGCCGCTTGCTCCTCGGCAAAGGCGAGCATTACGCCGCGCTTCTGCGTCGGCCGCGGCAAGAGCGCAAGCGTCGCCTCGACAATAATGCCGAGCGTGCCTTCGGAGCCGCAGAGGATGCGCGTCAGGTCGACAAGCCCCTCGGGCGTTTCCGCTTCGAAGAGGTTGTAGCCGCACGAGTTGCGCAGCGACCGCGGCCGCTCTGCGGCAAGGGCCGCGCGGTGCTCGGCAAGGATGCCGCGAACCTGCTCCGCAAGCGCACGGGCGCGTTCCGTTTCCGCAACGTCCGCTCGTGTGGTTTGCGACGCGCGCACGGTGCAGCGGCTGCCGTCGGCGAGCACCAGTTTCAACTCCCGCACGTAGTGGCGCGTCGTGCCGTATTTCAGCGAGTGCGAGCCGCCGCTGTTCGTCGCAATCATCCCGCCGAGCGTGCAGAACCCACCCGAGGACGGATTCGGCGGAAACCACAGCCCGCTCGGCTGCAGTGCCTCATCCAGGCGGTTGCGGATCATCCCCGGCTCGACCCGCACCACCCGTTCCGCGGCGTCGAGTGCCACCAGCCGGTTCATCCGCGGCGCAAAGTCGAGGATCACCCCCTCGCCGAGGCTCTGCCCCGCCACGCTGCTGCCGGCGCCGCGCGGGGTCACCGGCACGCCGTGCGCCGCGGCGGCCCGCACAATCCGCACCACGTCTTCCGCCCCGGCCGGCACCGCCACCGCCGCCGGCATCACCATGCAAATGCTGGCATTCGACGCATACAGCGTCCGCGTCACCTTGCGCGCGTCCACCTCGCCTGCATACGCAGGATCCGCCGCCAACGTCGCCGCAAAGGCCGCGCCTCGCTCGGCAAACGGGCTCTCCAACCGGTGCTGCCCGCCGTCGCGGCCCATGCGTTCGTCCACGTCATCCGTGCTTCGTTCACTCGTGTGTGCTGTACGTTACGTACCGGTTCCCCGGGCGCTCCTGTGTACGTGCCCCCGCAAGGGCCGTCCAGTACAGAAACCCCACCCGCCAGCGACAAGGCCAAAGGTGACCCGAGACTCGCGCTGGGGGCAAGCCATCCCTGGCATCCCACGGTGTTTTCGAGCGTTCCCTTCGGACGGCTCCCCCCTCCGCTCGCCGTTCTCGCCAAACCCAAACGGAACTCGCGCTTTCGCCGGCCTAAACTGCCCTTGGGCGCCGCTTGGATCAAGTCCTGCGTTGTTCACCCCAACCGCTTGCGGATTGAAATGCGAACGCCGAGGCCGACAGCCGCCTTTCGTAGACAATTCGCAAACGTGCGCCGTCGCGGAGTGGACCCACGGGTGACGCCGGTCGGCTTGCTCCGCATTTCAAACGGCACTTGGTTCTTGAATCCGCAGGCAGGAGGAACCGTTACAAGCCTCCGACTGCCGGCGTCTCAATTCGGCAGGTCCGGAAGGTCGACGCCGCGGTAGCGCTGGTTGAATTCGCCTCGCAGCCGCTCGACCCGCTCTTGCCAATCCTCGTCCGACTCGGCAAGCTTTTCGGCGGCGCGGACGGAGAGGCCGAGGGCGAGTTGGAGGTCTTCGTCTGTGATGTTTTCCTTGAATGCCGTCGCCGCGGTGGCCAACGCCATAAAAGCGTCTTCCCAGCGCTGCGAATGGGCGTGGCACATGCCAAGGCCGAGGTAGGCGGTGCCGAGCACGCTGTTGTCGTGCGAGCCCTCGTCGCCAACGAGTCGCTCGAACACCTGGCGTGCGTCGTTCCAGTTGCCCATCTCGATATTAACCCGTCCAATGGCGACGTCGCAGGTCTCTACCATGGTGGTGCTGCCCTCGCGCGACGCGGCGCTTCGCGCCCGGCGAAAATGGTCCCGCGCATTCGTCCAGTCACCGGCACGGTAGTGAAGTTGTGCAATGCGGTAGTTGCCTTGCGCCTCGTCGAGCTCCGCAAGCTCCTGGTATGCGGAAATGGCCTCCGAGGCGTCGTCGTTGAGCTCGTGCGCCTGCCCCGCCCAAATCAGTACGTCGGCGAGGAAGTAGCTGTCGGAATGGTTGCGCCGGAATTCGTCGGAATAGCGGGCGGCGACGTCGAGGCCGCTGATCCGTTCCTCGCGGCCTTGCGAGTCCATGACCGTCGCCTGTGAGGAGCCGAGACTGAGCCCGCACTCGACGAGGTGCATCCGCGCCATCTTCCGGGCGAACTCCTGCCGATCCCTGTCCGCCGCCGTCTGGCTAAAGTGGGTGATCGCCGCGGACCAATTTTGGTTCAGCATCGACTCGCGCCCCCGGGCGAAGGCCTCGCCGCGGAACGGCTCCGTCGAGGAGGCCCCCCGCAAGCGCAGTCTGTAATTGATCGACCAATTCCGAACTTGGTCGACGGGAATCTCGATGGGGCGCATCCCCCGCTCGGCGTAGCGCTGCATCTGAATACTGTCTCGGGTGAACCCTTCAATGAGTCCGTTGATGGTCTCGTCGCTGTCCCCGCGCTCGCGCACCACCGTGTCGGAGCGCT
>SKZP01000101.1 GCA_007127275.1 Planctomycetota bacterium | reverse complement strand
GCAGAAGCGGGGTGCCCCAGGCCGGAAATGCAGCCTGCCTGCCCAGGAAGCTTCCCGAGCAGGCAGGCATACGGTGGCCCTGACTGGCAACGCGGGTTAGCGCTGGTACTTCTTGAAGTGGGCGTTGATGCGCTCCCAGTGCAGGTTGTTGAGGAAGGCCTCGATGTAGCTGTTCCGGTCCGGGCCGCTCTTGTGGTAGTAGGCGTGCTCGAACATGTCGCAGGCGACGAGCGGAATGCCGCCCCAGATCGCGCCGTTCATGTGCTCGTCGACCATCACGTTGAGCAGCCGGCCGCTATACATCTGGTCGTGCACGAGGATCCCCCAGCCGGAGAGCTTCGTGGCGAAGGCGGTCTTGTGGAAGTCGGCACGCCACTGATCGACCGAGCCGAAGTTCTCCTCGATCGCCTTCTTCAGCTCCGGCGCCTTGTTGATGTCGCCGTCGCCGCCGAGGTTCATCCAGTAGACGTCGTGCAGCACGGTGCCGGCGTGGTTCCAGGGGAAGCGGCGCTTTGCCTCGCCCCAGTGCGAGTAGTTGCCGTTCGCCGCTTCGCGGTCCGCCTCGACGAGTTGCGCCTCGATCGCGTTGAGGCCACCGACGTAGCCCTTGTGGTGGCGGTTGTAGTGCCAGTCCGCCGTCTCTGGCGAGACGACATCTTTGAGCAAGTTGGCCGCTTCTGCGTCGCTGTAGGGGCGCGGGTTGAATTTCCATTCGTAGGGCATAAGGCTCCGCTCCTTGAAGGTGATCGGTTGCATAGGAGAAATGATTGCCGCTCGGATTGGAACGGCATCTCAACACGGTCCGACGTACCGGGGATACCGTGCCTCCCATATCTCGTCAAGCGAGGGCAGTCCTTTACCCGAGAGGCCGTACCGGAGACTCCGCCGCAGTTCCTACGCACGCCGTCGAGCGTGTTCGCGGGTGCGCGACACACACCCGAGGTGGCGAGCCGTGGCGGCTCCTACCGGTGGCGCGCTTGTAAGTCAGCGAGCAGGGAGCGCAGGAACGGACCGAAGCGGGCCTCGTTTTCTGGGGTAAGCGCGACGAGTCGCTGGTGCGCCTCGAGGATGGTAGCCAGGCGCGCGTCGAGGTCGCACTGTGAGGAAAGCTCCGGCAACGTAACGCGCTGCGCCGTCGCGGGAAACTCCACCACCTCGCCGGCAAGGACAATCAACGGCTCCACATCCAAGAGGCCGAGCATGGCGAGTTGGCTGTGCACGTGCTCCGCCGGGTTCGCGAGAATGACCGCCGGATGATTGCCGTGTGCCTCGTCGAGCGAGCGGGCAAGGCCGAGCAACGTGCCCATGAAGGTGGAGTCGAGGCTCGTGCAATCCCGCAAGTCGACGACGAGGCGCTGCAGCGCGTCGAGCCGCATCTGCTCCTCGAGGAGCCGGTTCATGGCAAGCGAGCGCAGCGCATTTCCCAGCCCGACGACGCGGATGTAGGCGACCCCCTCGAGCACCGCAGCCTCGAGCTGCCCTTCCGGCACGCCGCGCTGGCGAGAGGAGGAGGATGACTTGCCGGCGTGTCCCTCCGAGCCGCCGCGGCTTGTGCTCGCACTTGTCCCGCTGCGCGGCGGTGAACTGGGCCGGCGGCCGCGGCCGGGGGTTGCTGACTGTCGGCGCTGCCGGGCTCCCTCCCCCCGTTTTGCGGAGCTGCGCAGGTGGTTGGCACGGTCGGACGGCGGCATCATGAACGTGGTCTCGGATGGGGCGCACGGCAATCACAGGGCGGCGGCAGAGTCCGTATCGACCGGTTGCACGCAACGCTTGAGCCGACGCACCGTGGAACCGAATTCGGGCAGCGTTCAACCGCACCGCGCACATTTTACGCACCGACGGCGCGAAAACGAACCCTCGCCTACGAAATTGGCCGCATCCGCTTCTTGTTGGGGACAACGAATCAGTGATACCCGTCCGCCCCAGAGGGCGTACTTCCGACGTCACGTGAGTCGCCGCGCTTGGCTTGGCACTCGGCGCTCGCCTCGGAACGCGGAAACGTTCTGCGCTGCTGGTCCGTGCATTCGGAGCCTGCTCCGCCTCGCGCTCGGAAGCAGAGATGCTGTGGTTTGAGGTTTTTCGTGAAGGATCGGCAACTGCGCGACATCGGCCCCCCGGGAGGAATTCGCGGGGATGGATTCGTTACGGGAACTTGTAGAGTCAGGCGGCGCTGGTGGCAACCGCCCGGGGCGCGAGGAGCGGGCGAGCGAAGAATCGGACATCTTGTGCCCGTTCGGCTTGTCTCGGGTTGTTGCATCGAGTATCCTTAGGTACGGCCACGGGCGTGGGCACCCCCTGCACGAGGCAACGAACGCGACGGAGGGGCGTGTATGCGCACCGCGGCTGAAGAGCAAGGGAGGCACGAGCTCTGTACCGACCCTACGAGGATCGCGCACCACATCCTTCACACGCCACCACCGAACGGCCGCTTTGCAGCCCTCGTCACCTCGGCCCCGGAGGTATTGAAGGTTGAAAGTGGCCGGGAAGGACCGACAAAATGTGTCGTTGTCGAGACAAATTCTCGGTACGCAAAGTCGACGGTGGGTAGGAATGGGCAAACTGACGTGTTCGTCAACTAGAGGACGTGTCCCTACGGACAACGGGATCGACCGGTGACCATCATGACCGAGCTGTTCGACATCGCCGGAACCGTCTATCGCGACCTGTCCCCCGAGGCGCTCAAGGGACTGGGGCGAAGCATTACCGTACCGAACGGCGCGGTGGCGCTCGCCTTTCCTTTGTCGCAAAAGGGGGAGTCGGAGCCGCGGCTGTTGCGCCAGGGCGACAAGGTCAAGACGGCCGAGTTGCAAGGTCTGCGGATGTTTCGCACCGAGCCGTTCGAGGTCGAGGTCCCCGTGGATGGCTTCGTCTCGCAGGATGGCTTCGCGTTGCGGGCGGAGCTTGCCGTGTCGCTGTCGCTCGACGGCCACGACGCGGATGCGTTGGAGGACTTCGCGCGCACCCTCGAGGCGAAGGCGGTGCAGGGCGTGGTACCGGCGTCGATGCGCACCGTCGACCTTGCCGACTGGCTCACCGACGATGTGCGCCTCGGCGTGAAGAAGTACGCCATCGAGCAGCCGGTCGAGGCGCTGCACGAGCAAGATCTCGTCTCGGCCTTTGAGCCGTATGTGCGCTCGGCGCTGCGCAAGCACCTGCTGACGGCCGGCCTCGTCTACCAGGGCTTGCGTCGTGTGCGGGTCACCTCCACGGAGTGGGAGGAGCTCAACCGCGAGTCGGCCGAGGCGCGCAAGCGCGAGATGGTCTCGCAGCAGCGCCAGCGGATGCGCGAGTTGTGGGAGAAGGACCGCCGGCGCGAGTTGCTCTCCAAGCACGAGCTCGAGGAATTCTTGAAGGCGCTCGAACACGAAGGTGTCATCCAGGACATTGAGCGCAAGAAAGTGGCGCTCGACGCGCAAAAGGTCTACGACGAAGCCTACCTCGAATACGAAAAGCAGCAGCACGACCTGCAGAAGACGCTCGACGCCCTCGAGGTCTCGCGCCAGTTGCACCTCGACCGCATGCGCTTCGAGGAGCGCCTCGCCCAGGCGAAGAAGGCCTACGAGACGCTCAAGGGGGCGAGCCTCGAGTTCTTCATCTCGACGATCGACGACGAAGACGAGCGGGCGCGGCTGTACAAGCAACTCATCGCCCGCGAGATGACGCCCGAGCAGATCGCCGCGATGGCGAACGACGACCAGCAGGTCGAGCGCTTGCTGCAACAGGTGATGGCGAAGATCGACGAGTTGCTTGAGAGCGAGCGTCGCGTCTCCAGCCGCGTTTTCCGCCCGTTCGGCCAGGAAGAAAAGACCTCGACGAACGCCGTGCTGCTCGTCTGCGGCAAACAGGTGCTTGCGTATGATCCGCGCGACTACCGTACCGTCGAGCGGCCCAACGAGGTCTACGACGTCTCGGATCGCGACCTCGGCTCGTTGCGCAGCGTGCGCGTCGGCCGCTACGGCGACGAAAGCTTCGTGCTCGCCGGCGCCCGCCAGGGCTGCTACGCCATTCCCGCCGGCAACAACGGCTCGCCGGTGCGCGAGTACGCTTTCTTCACCGAGAACGTCCACAAAGGTGGCACGAATTCGGCACTGATCGTGCACGACAAACTCTTCGCGGCGCACTCCGAGCAGGGGCTTAGCTGCTGGCCGCTCGAGGACCCGGCGCTGCTCTCGGTACCGCTGTATACCTCGCTGACCAAGGATCAGGAGACGACCCGCGCACTCGCCGTGCAAAATGGCCTCGTCTACTTCGCCACCGGCGGCACCGTCGCCGCGTTCAACCCCGAGGCCCCCGGCGACGAGCCGTTGCACGTCTGGTCCGGCGGCGGCCGCGAAGTCACCGCGATCGTACCGATTGGCAAGGATCTCTTCGCCGGCAACCGCCAGGGACAGCTCTTGCGCTGGAAGCTCGACGAGCCCGGCACGACGCCCGAGGTAATCAGCCAGGAGCCGCATGCCATCTACATGCTGAAGCTCGCCTGGATCGGCGGGATGCCGCATCTGGTGATGGGCTCCAAGGCATATGGGGCGCTGGTGCGTTCGCTCAACGACCTGAGCTTGAGCACCCGCTACGAGTGCGACACCCAGGTCCGCTGGGTCGACGCCGCCTCCGACTTCGTCGCCGCCGTAAGCGCCGACCAGCAACACCTCTTCCTCTGGCACACCAACGATCCGCTGCACCCCATCCGCAAGATCACGCCAGGCGAAAAGATCCAAGACATGTACGTCTGGACCAACGAGTAAGGTGGTCGCAGGAGGTCACACCTCTTTGCAATTCGGAT
>SKZP01000174.1 GCA_007127275.1 Planctomycetota bacterium | reverse complement strand
TCGACCGGCCGGAAGCAGGCGGCTGAATCTGCCGTTTGTAACCACAGAGTTCGTGTCAAAGACGCTCTCCCCCACCGTTTCACAACCACTCCCGGAACCGGATGGATCCCGCCGTCACCGCTTAACTGGAGAGTGCCACGTCCCACTGCTGGCAAACCTCGTTCAGCTCCTGGCGGCGCGGCAGCACCTCGGCCATGTAACTCCATGAAACTGTTGCCGTAGCCGAAGATCCCGGCGCCGCTGCAGTCCCAAACGATGCATCGCCGAATGGTCACGCGGCTCGAGTTGTAATACATGATCCCGAACTCGTTGCCGCCGGTGATCCGCAGCCCTTCGACGATGACGTTGTCGACGGCATCCAGCGAGATTGTGCCCGTTGCCGCGCCGGTGAAACCGGACACGGCGCCGGCCCCTTGAATCACCGGGCTGTGTCCCGCCGCGTTGCGAATCGTCAAGGAGTAGGCGCCGTTGTTGTTGGCGAAGGTGGCAAGCCTATAGTTCGCGTTCGACTTATACGGTTGGTTGGAGTCGTAGACCTCGAGAATCGTGTCATCGGCAAGGCCGTAGGTTTCGATGTCGACGAAGGCCTCACCAAGGTCGTTGAAGTCGCCGCCGCTGCCGTTGTCGACCGAATAGGTCCCCGCAAGCGCTTGGGCCCACACCGGACTCGCCAGCAACACTCCGAGCGCAAGCGAACAGATGACGCAACGAATGGAAAGATGTGCGAACATGGGAGCCCCCATGGGAGGACGGTACGTAGCAGGAAGACGAATTCGGACTGATTATATGGGGCGGGTTGGCCCTGCGTCAATTGGCACGTTGTGCGTCGGGTGCAGCGGGGGTTTCCTTGTGGTCTGCAGCAAAACATCCGGGTTTGCCCCCGAAACTTCGACTGGGTTCACGGCGACGCCTTTGACGTTTATAGTCGGGTTGCGCGGGTTGCGTACGCTTCTTCACGCCGACGCTTGCACCCACGCGAGCCGGTTTACACGTCACTCCGTCGTTCGCTCGAACGGTTCCCCAGTCGGAAAGGACAAGAACGGTATGACCGAGCAGATTCGTGCTTCTCACATTCTGTTGATGTACGAGGGCTCCATGCGCTCCAGTGCGACGCGCAGCAAGGAGGATGCGCAGCAACAGATTCAGTCGATTGCGCAGCAGGTCGCCACGGGCGAAGATTTCGCGACCCTTGCACAGCAACACTCCGACTGTCCCTCGAGCGCCCAGGGGGGAGACCTGGGAAGCTTCGGCCGTGGGCAAATGGTCGGCGAATTCGAGGAGGCCGCCTTCAATCTCGAACCGGGCGAAACAAGCGTTGTCGTCGAGACCCCCTTCGGCTTCCATTTGATTCGTCGAACCGCCTAACACGAACCCGCCGACGAAGCGCACGCACATGACCGCCACGTCGTCGCTGCGTTCTTGAGGTCGTCCGCCGCGTTCTTAATGGACCGGTATGACAGCGGTGCGGGGCGTTCGCTCAGGCTCGGCGAACCAGGGGCGTTGCTCGCGGCCGCGGTGGCGAGAGGCGGCGGCTACGTTGCGGTTGATGTAGGCCATCCATTCCTCGGAGGTGGTGCGGCCGTTGCCGTCGCTGTCGGCGCGGTTGCGCTCGAGGCCCCGCGTGGCGAAGTAGCTGACGAGTCCGTGGCCGCGCAATGGGTCGACATACGGCTCGTGCCCCGGCTGCGAGGGCCACAGCGTCGGCCAGCCGAGTGCCCCCGGCTTGCCCGGCTCGTCGTTTTCCGGCGGCACAACTCCGTCGAGCAGCACCAACCCGGGCACCGCCGACTCCTCGACGCGTTGCGCAAGCCACTTGGCAGGAAACGCCGTCTCTGCGAGGCGTTCTCGCTCGCTGTCCACCGTCAGCAGCATAAGGTCGCCGTTTGCGGATGTGTGCGCCGCGCCGAGATAGACGAAGACCACCGCCGCGGCATGCTCCAGCGCCTCGTCGAGCGCCGCCTTGATGCGAGGCCGTGTCGCCTGTGCGCCGGTGAGCAGGCGCGGCTGTGAATCCGCCTCGAGTTCGACGTACCGGCCTTCGTGGCCATTCTCCACGGCGAGGCTGTGTTCGCTCCAAACATCCGCGTGCATGCGACCGTCCTGCGCGGCACTCGGCCAGCCAGCGAGGCTCGCGTCACGCACATCCGGCACGGCGACGACGACAACGCGCACACGCCCCGGCGGCCGGCTCAGCGTCCATTTCGCCTCGCCGTCTCTTTGGTCGTGCTTCACGCTCGGCTCGGCCTGCGAGGATGGCTCCGCGTCATCAGGTTCGGTGCCGTCTGGTACCCCGCCGGCTTCTTCCGCGTTCTCGCGCAGCGGTCGCCCCAGTGTCGGCGGTGCGTCCTCTTCGTCAACCGGTGCCGTGACCTCGTCGACCGTCTCGTCGTCGGGGTGAAAGGGGCGATCCCCGTGGCGAGCATGCGCAGAGAGCAAGGCGTGCGTAAGCCGCTCACCGCTGCGCGGGGGAAAGCCGTAGACGGCGGTGTGCCACATGCGAAAGTCGAGGGAAACCATGACCGCGAGTACGTGCTGGCCCGTTTGCGGGTCGCGGTAGCGCTCGGAGATCACGCGTGGCGCGTGCTCGGTCACCGAGGCCAATGCGGTGCGCAGCAAGGTCGGTGAGTTGGCGCGGCGACTGTGCTGTATCCGCCCCGCGCGGTAGGTGGTGGCGAACGCTTTGTCCAAAAGGTTCTCGCGCGCCTTTTCGAGCGCCTCCTGCGTCGACTGCGCGCCGGTCAACAGGGCCACGGCGTACAGGCGCTTGCCCGGCTCGTTGGGCACCTCCCGAACCCACGTCGGTGTCCGCGCATCCGGACCACGCACCTCTGCGGTCCCCTCACCGGTCACGCTCACGCATCCTACGACTACCGCCGCAGCGGCGACGAGGGCCAGGCGGAATGTGCTGCGGCCGTGAAAGCCGGCTTCTCGCGGTTGGCGCCGTGGCATGATGTCTCGCTCGTGAGCTGCGTACCTTCCAGGCGATGGACGACCGTGTTCCGACGGACGCGACAACCGACACCGCACGCATCTTCGTCGCACACGCCGTGCCTTGCCGCTACAAGATATCAACGAACGGCCCGCTTCATTTATTCGACCGGAGTATACGCGTTCCGCCGCGCACCACCCAAACGGCAACGAAGAACGGTCCCCGTCGGTCGTGCATGCCGCAAGCGGGGAAAGGCAATTCTTGCAAGCCCACCGGCTGCGGCCCGTGGGTCAAGCGCCGGAGATGCACGGCCCCACGGGCCGCAGCCCGCGGGCTTGTTCTCAAGGGGTCCCCGTTTGCGGCATGCAGGGCCCTGTGGGGGTCGACTTCGCTTTGCTTGGTTTGCATGGTATACGGTTGCGTTGCGGCGGCTGCGCCTTTGGTGGGCGCAGTCGAGCCGAGGAGCGTCGTGAATTGCTGCACCCGTGGTGGGAGATGACGGACGAACAGGCTGCTACGAACGCGGATGAACATGGTGCCCCGGTCGGTGCCCACGTCGTCGAGGATCCGAACTTGAAGGTGGTGCGTCGCCCGGGGGCCGAGGGGATGCCGTTTCGCAAACGCGTCCCGCTCGGCGGGCCGACGGGTCCGGTCGAGCGGATTTTGCGCGACGAGACGTTGCGCACCGTCTGCGAGGATGCGAAGTGCCCGAACCGGCACGAGTGCTACTCGAAAGGCACGGCCACATTCATTGTGCTCGGTGATGTCTGCACGCGACGCTGCCCGTACTGCGCCATTCCACAGGGCAAGCCGCAGCCGGCGGATCCGCGCGAGCCCGAGCGCCTCGCCGAGGCAAGCCGCAAGATGGGCCTGAAGCACGTGGTCATCACCATGGTCAACCGCGACGAGATGCCCGACGGCGGCGCCGCCCACGTGGCGCAATGCGTCGAAGCGGTACGCGCGGCGGTGCCACGGGCGACCGTCGAAGTGCTTACCGGGGACTTTCTCGGCAAGTATGAGCCGAACCGCACGATCTTCGAGGCACGCCCCGAGGTGTTCAACCACAACATCGAAACCGTGCCGCGGCTGTACAAGCCGGCGCGCCCCGGCGGCAAGTATCCGCGCAGCCTCGAGGTACTCAGGTGGGCCGCCGAGGCCATGCAGGCGCAGCGCGACGAGCAGGAGGCAGCGCGCGGCAACGGCCCCGTGCCCCGTGCCATCCGGCAAGTAAAGTCGGGCCTGATGGTGGGCCTCGGCGAGACCCGCGAAGAGGTTCGCGAGGTGATGCATGACTTGCGCGAACACGGCGTCACCGTGCTGACCGTCGGCCAGTACTTGAAAAGCTGGGAGAGCGGCCTCGAGGTTGCGAAATACTACGAACTTGCCGAGTACGAGGAGATCCGTGCCGAGGCGCTCGAGTTGGGTTTTGCCGAGGCTTACTGCGGCCCCTTCGTGCGCAGCAGCTACAACGCCGGCGAGCTGTTCGAAGCGGTGGGGTGAGGGTGCGCCACTGCGGAATCACCAGCGGCCAACTTCCGAAGCGGGCGCGCCCCACGGGCGAGGCCGGAAGGCATCCGGCTCATGTTGCAGCAGAAATGTTTGGACGAAACTACGTACGTAGGCCGGGCCTCCGTACCCGCCCAGTAACAGCAACGGTCGAACGGACCCGCGGACGCGGCCCGCGGCTCGTGGGGTTGAAGTTACGGATCTCAATGGGCGGGCGGTTTAAGTCTACAACGCAAGACCTTTGCCCCACCCCCAAGCCCACGGGCTTCGCCCGTGGATCACACCGCAATTCGCGTACGACCCACGGGCGAAGCCCGTGGACTTGGGGATGGGGCACAAGTCCCG
>SKZP01000338.1 GCA_007127275.1 Planctomycetota bacterium | reverse complement strand
CCACGCGAAGGCACCGTGCGAAAAGGCGCCGAGCGGCACCTCGCGCAAGGCGTCGTCGCGGAACGTGGCACGCGGCATGTTGCTCGCCAGCAAGCGCCCCCCTTGTTCGGCCTCGTAGGCGCGCAGCGGATCCCGCGGCCCCGACAACTCGGCGTCGAGCCACGCCTTGAGCACCTCCGCGGGCCGCACCGCCGGAGCGGCATCGGCGTCGGGGGCCGGCTCGGGAAGCGCAACGTGCACAATCTGCCCGGCTCCGCGCGTGGCTCGCCACGCATGCGCTTGCACTTCGCCACCGTTGCCGTTGCTCTTTCCGAGTTCGACCGGCAAGGTACGCGGCTCGTAGTGCCAGGCACCGGCCCGGTGCGGCCTCGGGGGTTGTGAGCGCGCCGTTGTCGTCGCGGGCAACGGAGGCGGTGGCGAAACGTCGAGCCGAACGAGCAAGTCGTGCCACAACGACTCGCTGCGGTCGTGGCCCAGGTAGACGAGGATGCCCCCCATGCGCACCCAGCGCGCGAGGGCCCGGCGGGACCCCGGCGTCAACTCGTCTCGCGCCGCCGTCGTCAGCACCACCGCGGAGAGTACTTGATAGGCGCCCCAGCCCTGCGGCAACTCGCTGCCCGCGAGTGGTACGGCCGCGGTACGTGAGTCGCGGTAGCCGGTGTAGGCGCCCCGTTGCTCGGCACGCTCGGCGGCCAGCACGCCCGCGAGGTATTGCGGTGCCTGCCGGTCGAAGTCGCCGCGCAGCGCCCCTTCGGCGACGGGGTAGGCGGGAACGGGCAACTCCGTCGTGCCGAGCCACGTGGCCCCGCCGTCTTCGTCGCGCCGCTCCACGGCAAGCCGCACCGTGCGCACGCCCGGCGGCAGCACCGCGGCAACCTCGAGGACCGTTCGCGCATCCGCCGGCAAGGCGGGCAACGGCGTTTGCGTCGCGAAGTTCGACGAAACAATGTGCAGCACGCCTTGCTCCAGCGGCCGCCCCTGCGGCGTAAGCGCCACCGTCAGCGGAAGCGCAAAGCCGTCGCCGCCGAACTCGCCGAACGGAAACCGGGCCGCAATCTCCACGCGGTACTCGACCCGTTCCTCCATCTCGACCGGCACATCCTCGGGGTGCGCCGCCGGCACAAGCACCGGCACACGACCGCCGTCATCTTGCTCGGCGACGAACCACGCGTGGCTGCCAAGCGAGACCATACCGACGGCGCACGCCGCGGCCAGTGCAAGACCACCAGTGCCAAGCAACGCACCCCCGGCGGCGACACCGAAACGGAGGCGCTTCGTCGCACTGCCCGAGGCGGAGACGGCGACGCTCCAGGCAAGTCCCAGCACGGCAAGGCTCGCCCACAGCACAAGGGCCGCATCCAACGCCAGACTACGCGCAAGGCTTGCGCTCGGCGGCGTCGTGTCCGCAAGCAGCCACAGCGGGCTCGCCGGCAACAGCCACCACGGGCTGCGCTCGCCGAAGACGTCCAGCACGAAACTTATCGCCGGCAGCGCCAGCAGCACGCACACCACAAGCACGCGGTGCCGCGTCACCGCCGGGCGTCGCGCCTCGACCAGTCCCCAGGCCACGCCGGCCCCCCAAACAAGCGCCACAAGCACGAGCGTCGGTGCCACCGCCTCCGCCGGATGCGGCGCCGCCTTCCACGCAACAACGAACGCCGGTGCCGCAAGGGCCAGCCACGCAAACGCCTCCGCCGCGGCCGCAGGCGACGAGTGCTGCCGCGCACGCACCAGCCACGCCA
This sequence comes from Planctomycetota bacterium, assembly GCA_007127275.1. Taxonomy (GTDB): domain Bacteria; phylum Planctomycetota; class UBA8742; order SKZP01; family SKZP01; genus SKZP01. The sequence goes on along the minus strand of SKZP01000338.1, from coordinate 3,057 downwards.
CGGCTGCCGGAACCACGAGCAGCGCAAGCAGCACGAGCAGCCCCGCCACGCCGCTATACGCGCCATCCGGGGCAATCCCCGCAAAAACGTGCCGCAGCGCCGCCGGTTGCCACGCACAAACGAACAGCACGAGGGCAACCAGTCCGACGACGAGCCACCGTATGCGGTACGTCGTCACGGCGTAGGTTTGCGAGGCAGCCTCCAGGGAAGCATCCGTGGAAGCATCCGCGGAGTGCGCATCTGTAGCGGTCTGGCTCACGGTCGTTTTCGTCGTCGGCGCCACGTATCTCGACTCGTTTTCGGCATCCATGACGGTACCGCAACGAGCAGCATATCAGTTCCACAAACTCGGCGTATGAAGTCTAGGAGGCCGGGAACGGACCCGCAATCTCGTAGCCCCGGGCATTCTCAGTCGCCTTCCGCGTCGTCTTCTGCGTCGTCGTCGAACGTCAGCGGCTCGAAGTGGACGCCGGGAACGCGGTCAATGGCGCGGCGCAGCCGAGCGGCGTGCGGGTCGTGCGGGGCGGTGTGGAGACGCAGCGAGGTGGTGACGTGCAACGGCTCGAGCCACTCGCGCGCCTCGTCGAGGAGACCTTGCTCCGCCTTCAACTGCGCCGCGTACAAACGCAACTCGGGATTGGCGGGCCAGTAGGCCGAGGCGCGCTTCGCGTATGTCAGCGCCGCCTCGTCCTTGCCGGCGGCGGCCGCCGCCTCGGCACGCGTGCGCATTCGGCGCGCAAAATGGGTCAGCTCCTCGTATGCGTCCTCGTCGATGACCCAGTCTTCGAAGGCAATGAGTCGGTCCGACTCGAGCAACAACTCCGCGGCCTCCGTGCGCCGGTTTGGGTCGCGGTCCAGCAGGCGGCCGAGATACTCGAGGGCGTTCGCGCGGATATGCACCGACGAGGTCCTGGCCTCGATCAGGTTGCGCCAGAGCGGCTCGGAAAGCTCGTTGAAGCCGTACTGCTGAAAGTGAAAGGCCGCGGCATACGTTTCCCACTCGTCGAGCAGGTGCGTGGCATCCAAGCGCTGCTGCGAGGCCTGCACCCCCTCGCGCTCGTCGTCGACTCCGAGTAACTCGGCGGCACGAACTCGCAGCGCATGCAAGCGCATGTCGTTGGGCCACGCCTCAAGTAGCCGCTCGCACCAGTCCAGTGCACGTCGTAGCCGGGCCTCGTCCCGCTCTTTTAGCAGTTTTTCGGCGCGCGCGGCAGGTAAGCCGGCGGTGCGCTCTGGGTGAAGTAGCAATTGCACGAGTTCGACGCCGACGTCGACGCTGCGCCCTTCGTTGTATCCGCGGAAGCTCTCGTTCGCCGCCGTGGTGATCCTCTCGACGTCCGTCACGTCGTGGTCGCTGGCGTGCTCGACGACAAAGCGCAGTACCGCCTCGGCCCCGGAAAGATCTCCCTTCAAGGCCCGTGCGTGGGCGAGCATGCGCATCAGCACCAGTCGCGAGTGACGAATCTCCTGCGGCGGGCCGCCGTCGCGCAGGCTTACCCCGAGGCGCGGCACGAGCTCGTTTTCGAGATGCGTGCAAAGCGCCTCGAGGTGTTCACGCGTGGCAAGCGGAGCCAGGCGCTCGACAATGTAGTCGGTGTGATGGTCGAGGTAGGCGAGGCGCCAGGCGAGCAGATACGCCTGCAATGCCTTGAGCGGCTCGTCGAGCGTTTCGTGCGCGTAGCCGCAGGCGAGCACGCGCTGGAGCATTTCGCCACGCGAGAGCGAGTCCTCCGCTTGGACGACGTAACGCACCCAGCCCCACTCGTCGACTTGGATATACGGCTCGGCCCCCTCGAGCATGGGGTGCATCAACTCCTGCACCGTCGGCTGGAAACGTTCGAGCACGTGCGGCGCTCGGCCGAGGTCGCAGAGGATGCGCGCCGCGTCGAAGACTTCCCAGCGCACGGTGACATTACGCATGCGCCGTTGGTGCTCCTCGCGCCACTGCTCGAGCGTGTCGAGCAAGGCCCGCGCTTCACGCCGCGCCGTGTCCGCCTCGCCTTGCAGCCACGCCGCACGCGCCTTGAGGTGGTGCAACTGCAGACCTACCTGAAAGCCACGCGCACTGCGTTGCGGGACCTGCTCGAGCGCACCGTCCGCCTGCTCGACAACGGTGGCGTAGTTGCCGCGCCGCAGGTGCGTGCGTAGCCGGTACACCTCCGTCTCCGTGTGGCGGAAATCCGACGGCGCGTTGTCGAGCAGCTCGAGCGCGCGGTCGAAACGTCCGAACTCCTCGACCTGCAGCCGAGCCGCCACTTCGAGCATTTCCGCCGGCGGATTTCCTCCCATGCGCTCCTCGAGATACTCGAGCGCCTCCTCGGCCCGCCCTTGGGCAACGAGCAACCGCGCAATGGGCTCGACTACCTCGACGCGCCCCTCAATGCGTCGCGCACGCCGCAGCGCCTCCTCGAATTGGCCGTCATGGGCGAGCCGGTTGACGAGGAGTCGCTCGCGGTTCGGCCCGGCATTCGCCGCCCAGGACTCGAAGAGCGCAACGTCGCTCGAGGCCGTGCGCGGCCCCAGTTCGTCGCGTGCCGCAAAGAAGCTGCGGTGAAAGTCGTCGTGCGCAACCGTCCATTCGAGATACCGGCCCGCGGTTTGCTCGTCGCCGAGGGCCTCCCAGGCCTCGAGCATCATCATCAACGTCCGCACACTCACGGAGTCGCGAGTACGCAGAATCTCCTCGTCGGCGCGCTCGAGCAGATTGCGCGCCCGCTCGACGTCACGCTGCTCAATCAGCGCGAGGGTGGCACGCAACAGGTAGGCCCGCGCCGGTGACAACGCCGTCACCCGTTCTTGCAAAACGTCGAGCACCTCGAACTCGCGCCACTGCTCGGCGAGGCGCATGGCCTCGTAAACCCCTTCGAGCGAATCCGCGTCGACGAAGTCGCCGACGCGCTGCAGCGCCTCGGCCGCCCGATCAAGCTCGTCGGCGTGGTGAAGCGCCCAGGCATGAACGAGCAGCGGCGCGAGGAGAAACGTGCGGTCGACTCGGAAGCGATGGTTGCCGAGCAGGCGCTCATACTCTTCGATCGTCTCGCCGGAGTACTCCGCAAT
>SKZP01000627.1 GCA_007127275.1 Planctomycetota bacterium | reverse complement strand
GGGCGCCGCAGATGCAGATTCCCAAGGAACTCGAGGCGGTGGTGATGAAGGCAATGGCGCGGGAGCCGCGGCAGCGCTACCGTAGCGTCTCCGACCTGCGCGACGACATTGACGCCTACCTCTCCAACGAGCCGCTGCGCGCCTACCACGACAAGTGGTTCGAGTCGTTGGCGAAGTGGGGCCGTCGCCATCCCGCGCAGATGACCGTGGCCAGTATGGGCGTGATTCTCCTGGCGGTGTTGTTGCTGGCGGCGTTCGCGTGGAGAGAAGCGCAGCTTACCGCCGACGAGCGGGAGCGCCGGCACGAGCTGGAGCAGGCGCAGGCCGCGGCACGAATTGCCGAGGCGGAGCGAAACGAGGCGGAGATTCGTGAGCGTGCTGCCGCCGAGGCCGCCGAACGGGCGCGTCTCGAAGCCACCGCCGAGGAAGCGCGCATCCGCAATCTCGCCCAGCAAGGCCAGATTGACTTGTTGCTGCGCGAACTCGTCGGCGAGGGGGCGAGCGAACGGGAGATGCTCGTCCAGGAATTTCGTGTGCGTGTCCGCTCGGCCCGTACCCTCGGCATGGATGCGCGGCAAGTGGTGGCGAACCTCGAAGAGCAGCAGCACCGCCGCTATCTCATCGCCTTCGAAAAGCACCTCGAGGAGGCAAGTCCCGAGGAGGTCGGACCCGAGGCGCATTTCCTGTATGCGTTGCTGCTCGCCTTTGGGCCGGAGACGCGACTTGAACCGGCGTTGGCGGCGCTGCATGAGACGCTCGAACAGGAGCGCAACGTGGCCCGGTATTGGCACACGCGCGGCCGACTCTACGCGCAACTCGGCGAACGGGTGCAGGCTGAGGCGGATTGGCGCCGTGCCGTGCGACTGGATCCGGAGATGACCGAGGGGCACTTGGCGCTGGCTCGGATTGCACTGGATGCGGGGCGGTGGTGGGAGGCCGCGGAGCGCTTTGGCCGCGCTCTCGAACTGGACTCGGAGCACGTCCCCGCCCTGGCGGGTCGCGGCTTTGCGCTGATTCAACTCGGCCAGGAAGACGACGGACGTGCCTTGCTAAAACGGGCCCAGGAGCTCGGCCGGCAGAACCACGAAGTCAATCTGTACCATGCCATCTTGAAGCTCGAGCACGGCGAGCTCGAAGAGGCGCTGCCTTTGGCCACCGCGGCCGTGACGCTGCGCCCTGACGAGCCGTGGGCCTACCTCGTCCGCGGCCGCATCCTGCGTGAGCTGGGAGCCTTCGACCGAGCCCTCGCCGACTTCGGCAACGCCGTTCGCCTCGACCCGTACCGAGTCCGCAGCGTGTTCGCACGAGCCGGCTTGTACCTCGAGCGTGGCGAGCTCGAAAATGCCCTTGCCGACCTGAACGAGACCATCTCGCGCAATGAACAACACCTCAAGGCACACCTCGTCCGTGCCGAGCTACACGCCCGCTTGGAAAACTGGTCCGAGGCACAGCGCGACGCAGAGCAGGCGACACAACTCGCCCCCCGGAGCTGGCGTGCCTGGCTACTTCACGCCGAGGTTGCCGCCCAACGCGGCAAGGAAGAAGCCGCCCGAAATGCGTATCAACAGGCGCTCGAGCTGGCCGACACGCAAGAAGCACGCAACACCGTCCGCACGTCCCAAGCGGAGCACCTTGACGACTGAGTGAAGCGGCCGAACAAGGCGAGCGCAGGGCGCAAGCCCTGCCGAAGCCGCGTGGTTCCGTGGTTCGCCTCGCAGGGCGCACGCCCTGCGCTCGCCCAAGAACTGTTGCTTGAGCGCGCTGCGCGTCTTGTTTCGGTATGCTACCCTTCCTGCGCGTGTCGGGGCGTTGAACGACGCGGCGCAGCGGCGCCGTGACCCGTGTAGAGAGAGTTCGCGAGATCATGTCCACACTTACCGCTGCGTATGTGCAGTTTCGGCCCTTGTTCGGGGACTTGGCGGGGAACCGGAAGCGTTTGGCGGCGCTCTTGGAGACGGTGCGGGGCGCGGATCTTGTCGTGCTTCCGGAGCTTGCCTTCAGCGGATACAACTTCGAGGATCGCGAACAGGCGCTGACGCTCGCGGAGCCGGCCTCGCCGCAGGCGGAGTCGGTGCGAATGCTTACCCAGCGGGCGAACGACATCGGCGCCACGCTGGTCGCCGGTTACTGCGAACTCGAGGCGGGCACACTCTACAACAGCGCCGTGGTCGTCCGGCCGAGGGATGGGCTCGTGGCGACGCACCGAAAGATGCACCTGTTCGACCGCGAAAAGTACATCTTCGAGCCCGGCGAGCGCTTCACCACGCTCGACATTCCGTTGCGCAGCGGCGGCAGCGCCAAACTCGGCGTGCTCGTTTGCTTCGACTGGGCCTTCCCCGAGTCGTGGCGGGTGCTGATGCTGGCCGGGGTTGACGTGGTCGCGCACCCCTCGAACCTCGTAATTCCTGGCTTCTGCCAGTCCTGCCTGCCGGCCATGGCCCGAATGAACCGACTCGGCGTTGTGCTTGCCAACCGCTACGGCGAAGAGCGCCGCCTGCACTTTACCGGCGAGTCGCTGATCCTCGACGGGCTGGGCAAAGAGTTGCACCGCGGACCGGTCGAGGGGGACCACGTTGGCCGTGCGACGCTGGAATTGACGACCATCCGCAACAAGCAACTTACGCCGAACAATCACTTGCTCGCCGACCGGCGGCCGGAGCTTTACACGCCTCTTTGCGAGCCGAACGAAGAGGTGCCGTCGCAGCCGCGCAATGTCGGTCTCGGTGACACCTTGCGAGACCTGCGCCACGGCGGCTGAGCGGAGGCGGCCTGCCAGGGGCAATGCGACTCGCAAACGCGGACGTAGCGCCTTGTTGTCCGGCGACCATGCTTACACCTGAACTCAACGTTCGCCATCAGACAGCGCCGGAACAATCCTGGCAGTTCCGGCACCGGGCCAAAAACGTGCACCGGCACGGCAAGTTGACTTGCCGTGCCGACACGTGCGGCTAGCGTAGGCTAGGCTGCGACGGAACGACGATTACTCGTCGCCTTCGCCTTCGCCTTCACCTTCGCCTTCACCTTCGCCTTCGCCTTCGCCTTCACCTTCGCCTTCGCCTTCGCCTTCACCGTCATTTTCTTGTTCGCCGTTGGCGTCGTCGCCGGGGGCGCCGTTTTCATCGCCGCAGGCGACGAAGGTGAAGCCGGAAAGGAAGAGAACGACCAGCAGAATCGAGAAGAAACGCAACATAACAGGACTCCTTGGGGTTACCCGCCGCAGACCAGGCCCGAGCGGATACAGCTACTAACACGCTATGTTCAGGACACTCCCGAACGATCCAACCCACCTAGGAGCACACCGCGTGCCAATACGACGAAGTTCTGTAACTCCTTATTGTCCCAAGGGATACGTGCAAGGGAGGATACATTCGCCTTGTAACGTTTTGTTCCACAGGGCACAAAAGGTGTCACGTTTCGTTACGCTTCTCTGCCTCCGGCGTTGCCTCGTCCGGCTCGGCGAACAATTCGCGCTGTAGGCGTCGCCAGAAGGGTTGTAGCGCCGACTTCAAGTTTGCCCGGGCGCGGGCGAGCAACGACTTCACGGCGTCCGGCGTGATCTGCAGGGCCTCGCCGATCTCCTGGTAGCTCATCTGGCGGTAGCGCGAAAGAATCAGCGCTTCTCGCTGCGTGTCCGGCAGTTTTTGAATGGCCGTGGCCACGACCTCGGCAATCTCGGCGTCGGCGAGGCGCCGTTGAGCTTGCTCGGCGCGGGGGTCCACCGGCTCCGGCAGGGCGTGTGCGGCGGCACCGTGTTCGTCCCCGCTGTCTCCCGCGGCAAAGCTGGCCGGCTGCGTGCGGCGGGTGACGCGGTCGCGCTGCCAGTTGCGAGCGAGGTTGGTGGCGATGCGGTAGAGCCAGGTGGTGAACTTGGCTGTCGGCTGGTAGCGGTCGCGGGCATTGTAGATGCGCAGGAAGGCCTCCTGGGCGAGATCCTCGGCCGCGGCGCGCTCGCCGAGCATCATCTCCAGCGTGCGCAGCACCGCCGGCATGTGCCGCTCGTAGAGCTTAGAGAACGCCTCCGTGTCCCCTTGGCTCACCGCGAGCATCAAGCGGATGTCCTCGTCCTGCGGCTCTGCTGCCGGGGGGGCCTCGTCATTGCTGCGAGGCTGCCCGGGGTGCGGGCCGTCATCCTGGTCGTCAGCGGGCGGCGGCACGGCGTGAAGTCCACACAAGCAGGAGGCGGCAAGGCGGAGGCGTCCACACAAGCGGGGAGGTTGCGGGACCCGGGCGAATACCAGGCAAACAACACCTCTCTCCATTGAACGGACCTCGCCGCAATATGGCGGGCATTACGAAAAGCCGGTTGGGAGCCCTTTCGTTCGGCTTCGACGGCGGTTGGCGCAGACATTTTCCGCAACGGTGATGTCGTCCTTGCGTTACTCGGCGGCGCTTGCCTCGTCGTCCTCCTGCGCGGAGCCTTGCGCGGTGGCAGCCTCGGCGCGAAGCTTGCAGGCGAGCACGGTGAGGTCGTCGTCCTGCGGGGTCCCGGCGCGAAAGCGCTGAATGTTGTTGTGGATCTTGCGCAGCAGAAACGGCGTGGCGCCGCCGCCGAACTCGCGGATGAGGTCGAGGAAGCGCTTCATCCCGAAGCGTTGCTGCTGCTTGTTCGAAAACTCGAAGGCGCCGTCGGAGTAGAGCACGAGGGTGTCCCCCTCTTGCAACTCGACGGTCTCGCGTTGCGCGGTGCGGTCGAAGATCTCCGACTCGGCCATCCCCAGCGCCATCCCGCCGACGTGCAACAGCTTCGGCTCGCGCCCCCGCCCGGGGTTGTAGAGCACGGGGACGGGGTGACCGGCGCAGGCC
>SKZP01000640.1 GCA_007127275.1 Planctomycetota bacterium | reverse complement strand
CACGCAACAAGTCGCTCGCCCGCTCCAGCAGCACCTCCGCTCCGGCCACACGCGTCAACGAATACGGCCGCAGCTCGACGGTCGCCGAAAGCGCCGCCGCCTCCTCCATCTGCGACTCGAACTGTCCCTTTGCAAACCCCTCGAGCAACAAAAGCGTCACCACCGCCCGCCCGGGCTCCGGCTCACGCACGAGCACGCTCACCGGCTCCTCGAAGCTCATCGCCAGCTCCGTATGGCCGGCCGCGCTCGACCAGCTCAATTCGGCCACGCCGTCAATGCGCCCCGCAAAGCCCCGCGGCGGGCGCAACTCGTCGCCGTCGACGTTGTAGGCAACAAGTCCGAAGCGGCTGCGGCGCGGCGGCGTGCGAAAGTCGAGCTCGAGGCCGAGCCACTCCTGCGGCGCCAACAGCGGCAGCAACAGCCGAACGAGCCAAGCATACGCCTGCTCCTCTTCGTCGACGGCGGTTTGCCACTCCAAGGGCAACGAGCGACGCTGCTCCACCTCGGGCATCCACATGCCGACGTCGAGGCCGGTGACGCCGGGCAAGCGCACGGGGCGCAACGAGGAGACCGCTGCCTCGCGTGACTCTGCGAGGACACGGTACGCCCCCCCCTCTCCCTCGCCGCGCCGTAGTGCCACCACTTGTGCGTTGTGAAGCAGCGACTCGGCGTCGCGGTGCGACACGGACTGCTGCGTCATCAGCGGAAAGGCCGCACGTTGCGCCGGCTCGGCGGTGAGGGTCCCGAGACTCGGCAGCTCGACCGCGGCGAAGGCATCCCCCGAGCGGGCGGCGACGTTCACCTCGTCGAGATAGACCGTGTCGAGTTGCCCCTCCAAGATGATCTCCAGCGTCAACTCCCGGATCTCGGTGTCCGGAAGCCGAACGTTCGCCTCCAACGGCGTCCACGTATTCGCCGGGCGCTGCGACAGGTCGAACCAGCCCAACGCCAGCGGCAATCCCTCCCGTGGCAACTCCGCCCCCTTGGCACGCGCGCGCATGCCGACGAAGCCCGCAGGTTCGGGCATCCGCACCTGCACCGTCGCCTCAAGCTGCGAGCCACGGTTCGCAATTTCGGCGAGCCGTTGCGAAAGCTCCCGGTTTGTATAGAGGTGGATCCGTTGCGACGGATTCGGCGAGGTGGCACGCAGGCGCAGACTGGTCAAGCCGCCAGCGACGTAGTCCTCCTCCCCCTCGAGCAGGTACTCGACGCCGGTGCCATAGCCGCGCACCTCCCAGCCGCGCAGCGTGTGCGAAACCTCCTCGTCGATCAGCGCCTCGAAGCTCAGCTCCGGCAGCGGCGAGTCCGACGACTTCGGCTCGGGAAGCTCCGGCGGCTCCGGCACCACCGCCGCGATCACCCGGTCGGTGACGTCGTATACAATGATCAGTGAGACCAAGAGCACGGCGGCGCCGACGGTCATCACCGTCATCAGCTTTGCGCGCGCCCGGTTTTGAATTTCGCGAAGCCGCTTTTCCAGTTGCATCTCGGCGCCGGCTTCTTCGAAGGTGAACACGCTTGAGCCAACCTGAATCACGTCGCCGTGGCGAAGCGTCCACGACTTGCCCGGGCGCACTTGCTTGCCGTTGACAAACGTGCCTTCCGCGGAGTCGAGGTCGCGCAGCACGAAACGGCCGTTGCTCAGCACCATCTCGGCGTGAAACTTCGACGCCTTCTTGTCCTCGAGTCGAAAGGTGTTGTACGCGTCGCGTCCGAAGGTGGTTTTCGCGGAAAGCTGCAGCCGCCGGTCCGCCTCCTGCCCCGTGCGCGCAATGATGGAGTAGCGGGCAAGCGCACTCAGGTTCTCGTCCGCCGAGGCGGAGGTGGAGCCCGACTGTGCGGCCCCCTTGCCGCGACCGCCCAGTTCTTCCGGAATGCGAAACACAATGCGCGTCTCGCCGACCTCGACAATGTCCCCTTCTTCGAGCTTCCGCGGTTGCTGCGCCGCGAGCCGCTGGCGGTTGACGAAGGTGCCGTTGGTCGAGCCCAGGTCGGTAACGAAATAATCCTCGCCGAGCACGCCGAACTTGCTGTGACTCTGCGAGAGACGCTTGTCGTCGAGGATTACCTCGCAGTTCGCCCCGCGGCCGAAGGTGACGTCCCCGGTCAACGCAATTTTCAGGCCGCGCTCTTCGCCGTCGAGCAATTCGATATACGGCGTCGGCTCGTCGACGGGGACCCATCCGGCAGAGCGGTCGTAGCGCACGACGTAGTCACGGTCGATCGTTGCGAGGTTGCGCTTCTTCTTGCCCTTGGGCGGGTCGGGCTTTGCGTCGTCATCATAAAGAAACTGCAGGCGCGTCTCGCCAATATGCAGAATGTCGCGGTCCTTGATTTGCCGGTGGGTGATGCGCTCCCCTTCGTACCAGGTGCCGTTCGAGGAGTTGAGGTCTTCGACGGTAATCACCTCTGCGACAAGATCAATGCGCAAGTGTTTCCGCGACGCCTTGACCTCCTGCGGCAGCGGAATGTCGACACGTTCCGAGCGCCCCAGGATCAACTGAGACTTCTTGATGGGAAACGACTTGCGCCGGCCGCCCGGCATCATCGCGACAACCTTGGCCATTGCAGCAACCCCCGCAAACGGAGCCGAACCGACTCAAAGGGAAACAACCCGAAGCAGACGGAAAGCCTACCATACCGCCACCTCGCGCCAAAGCGCCCGGTGCAGCCGGCTTCCGTTGCAGAAAATGTTTGGACGAATCCACGCACGTAGGTCGGAGCTTCGTGCCCGCCCGTGCGCAACGAAGCCGACCAGAACCTCGTCAACAATGCGTATCTCGCACGAATGCGCGTCGTCGCACTCCGCCGGCGGGACGGATTGCGCGGGCGCGGAGGCCCGCCCCTACGTGCGTGGTGCCGTCCAGTATTTGCTTCTGCAACAAAAGCCGCTGCCCCCGCAGATCCCGGTAGATAACGAGCACGCTCCAGCGTACACTACCCGCCTCCAAGTCAACGGCGAATTGGAGCCATTGTCGGACACAGCCCACGACCCACGACTCACCACCCACGATCCATGTGCGGCATCATCGGCATCTTCGGCCCTTCGGGCGTTTCGGCGGCGCAGGCCCTTTATGATGGGTTGATCGCGATTCAGCATCGTGGCCAGGATGCGGCGGGGATCGTCACGTTCAATCGCCAGTTCCACCTTGCCAAGGGGACTGGGCTCGTTCAGCACATCTTTGATGAGTCGAACATTTCGCGACTGACCGGCTCGATGGGGATTGGCCATGTGCGCTATCCGACCTACGGCTCCGGCACCGTCGAGGACGCGCAGCCGTTTATTGAGCCGCACCCGTTCGGCGTGGCGATGGCGCACAACGGCCAGGTGACGAATTTCCGGCAGATGAAAGCGGAGCTTGAAACGCAGGCGCGCCGCCACGTCAACAGCGGTTGCGACGTGGAGATTATCCTGCACGTCTTTGCCGACGAGTTGGCGCGGGCGGTGCCGGCCGACGAGAACCCCCGCTTTGAGCATGTCGAGCGGGCGGTGATGGGGGTGCATCGGCGCGTGCGTGGTGCCTACTCCGTCGTTACCCTCGTCGTCGGCCTCGGCCTCGTTGCCTTTCGTGATCCGTATGGGATTCGCCCGCTGGTGATGGGCCAGCAGGAGATCAACGGCGAGGCCTGCTACGGCTTTGCCAGCGAGTCGGTCGCGCTTGCCCCGTCGGGCTATCACAGCTTCGAGGACGTCAAAGCCGGCGAGATCGTGCTTGTGCGCCTCGACCGCACCGTGGAGCGGGCCGTGCCGCCGACGGCGCAGGAGGCGCGGCCGTGCATCTTCGAGTACGTCTACTTCGCCCGGCCGGATAGTTTTCACGACGACGTCAGCGTCTACCACGCCCGCATGCGCATGGGTGTGGCGATGGCCGACGCCTGGAAGCGAACCGGCATCCCCGTCGACGTAATTGTCCCCGTGCCGGACAGCTCGCGCCCCAGTGCGACGGAGATGGCGATTGCGCTCGGCGTGAAGTACCGCGAGGGGCTGATCAAGAACCGCTACATCGGCCGCACCTTCATCATGGCGGGTAACGAGTCGCGCCGCCGGGCAATCCGCTACAAGCTCAATACCGTCGACCTCGTCTTCCAGGACAAGGACGTGCTGCTCGTCGACGACTCAATTGTGCGCGGCAACACCATCCGCGAACTGATCCGCCTGGTGCGCGACGCCGGCGCGCGTAAGGTCTACTTTGCGAGTTACTCCGCGCCGCTCGTTTCCCCGTGCGTCTACGGCATCGACATGTCGACGCGCGGCGACTTTATCGCCACAAACAAAACCTCCGAGCAGATCGCCGAGGAGGTCGGCGCCGACTTCCTGCTCTACCAGGATCTCAATGACATGATCCGCGCCACCCGGCGCGAAGGCGGCGAGCAAAGCCAATTCTGCACCGCCTGCTTCACCGGCCGCTACCCCACCGGCGACGTAGGCGACGCCGTTCTGAAAGATTTCGAAACCGAACGAGTCGGTGCGCGCCTGGCAAGCGGCTAAAAGGCTGTCGACGAACAAGAAAATCTTCGACCAAGCACGAATTCCTACGGCGCGCCTCCGTGCCTGCTCTTGGAATTCGTGCTTGGCCGCTCATCCTCCGAGTTGTTCGTCCCCCAAGTCCACGGGCTTCGCCCGTGGGTCGAACCGTGAGCTTCCCCCGTGGGTCGAACCCTGATTCGCGTGCGACCTACGACCGAAGCCCGTGGGCTTTGGGGGGGCGGGGCAAAACTCGCGCGTTGTAGACCTCAGGTGGTGCCGGAAACCGAGTTTCGAACGTGAGTTGCGGCTCGCCCGTGCGACGTCGAGTTCTGTCCGGTTT
>SKZP01000700.1 GCA_007127275.1 Planctomycetota bacterium | reverse complement strand
GGCGAAACCGGTGGAGTGGAGGCCGCGGCTGGGCTCGGTCGCGGCGGGATGGCGCAAGGCAGGCAACGTCGAATCTGCGCAACAACGCATCTTGAGTGCTGCGTTACGCAACGCCGAGGCCGCCGGCGCAACGGTGGGCGTGCTGCTGTTGGACGCCGAGGGGAGCGTGCTTGCGGCGCACAACGCAAGGGAGCCACGCATGCCCGCCTCGAATGCGAAGTTGCTGACCACGGCCGCGGCGCTTGCCTCGCTCGGCCCGGAGTTCACGTTCACGACGCGCCTCGTGGCCGACGGCCGGATCACGCAAGACGAATCCGGCGGGCGCCTGCTGGAGGGCGACCTGGTCGTGTTCGGCGACGGCGATCCGAGCCTCTCGAAGCGTGTCGACTCGAACGACGAGGCGCTGCAGCCGTTGCGCCACTGGGCGCAGGGACTTGCCGAGCAACTTGCGTTGCGCGAGATTCGCGGCCGGCTTATCTGCGATCCGAGCATCTTCGACCGGCAACGGCGGCACCCGACGTGGCCGCAGGATCAGTTGCTGCGCTCCTATGTCGCCCCCGTTACCGGGCTCACGCTGGAAGGGGCCTGCTTCGAGTTGGTCGTCGAAGCCGCCGGCGGGGAACGCCACGCCCGCATTCGCACGAACCCGGCGACGGACGCGCTCGAGGTCAGCGGTACCGTCTCGGTTGTCCCCGGCCACGGCAATCCGTTGATTCACCTCGAGGCGCTCGACGACGATCCCGCCGAGGTCAAGGCGGGGGTCGTGCGCCGTCTGCGCGTCAGCGGTCGGTTGCCGCGCGGTACGGGAAGCTACCGCACCGCGGTGACGGTCCGCGACCCGGATCGCTACGTTGCCGAGGTCTTGTACGACGTGTTCACGCGAGCGGGGATCGAGATTCGCGAGGGTGTGCATGTGGCCCGCCAACCGGGGGAGGTCGCCGCCGCGGCGCCGGTGCTTGTGCGGCACCGCACGCCGCTTGCCGAGGTGGTGCGTGTTTGCAACCGCCGCAGCCAGAACCTGTATGCGGAGCACTTGCTCAAGCGGCTGGGCTACGCGGCAACCGGCGAGCCGGGTTCGTGGGCGAACGGCGCCGCCGCCGTCGAGGCATGGGCTGAGGCGTGGGGGTTGCCGCGCGGGGGGTTGCAGGTCGCCGATGGCTCCGGGATGAGCCGCGACAACCGGGTCAGCCCGGCGACGCTCGCCGCGTTGCTCCACGCCATGGACCGCGCCGCAGCGAGCGACGACCCGCGCGCCAAAGAGATGGCGCAGCACTTCCGCGACTCGCTGGCCGTAGCCGGTACCCGCGGCACCCTGCAGCGCCGGCTCACCCCGCTCTCCGGTCGCGTTTGGGCAAAGACCGGCACCCTGCGCGGCGTGATCAGCCTCGCCGGCTATGTGAAGATGCCGGGCGAGCACGGAACGGAGACGTGGTATCCCTTCGCCATCCTCACCGAGGGTTTCCCGAACAACGCCGCGGCTCGCCGCTGGATCGACCGCTTGCTCATTGAGTTCGCGCGCAGCCTGTAAGGCGAATACACCGCGCGACCCGGCAGCCGCCGCACGCACCGGGAGACTCATCGACACCGCAGGACCGTTGTCGCGTCGAGCCAATCCACAAGGCACCCAGATGGTGGCGTCGTCGCGTTGCGGTGCCGCGGGCGCAGCCGGCGGGGGCGGTTTAGGTTTGCGGCCCAACATAAGCCGGCGGCACCCCGGGTGCCGGGGGTTACTTGCACGCGGTTCGGGCGCATGTAGACTGGCGTGCAGCAACCCATTGGCCTCCGTTCCGCGAAAGTGAAGCGCCGTGCGAGCATTTTTTGCGATGCCGTTTCACGAGTCGTTTTGGCCGGTGTTTCAATCGATGCAGGCGGCCTGCAAGCGGCTCGAGATTGAACCTCGCCGCGTCGATCAACTCGCGCATGTCGAGAACATTCACGCCGCGATCTTCGACGAGATCGAGGCGTGTGACGTGGTGATCGCGGACTTTTCCGCCGACCGCACCCCGGGGCACCCGAATACGAACGTCATCACCGAAGCGGCCCACGCCAACGCCAAGGGGATCCCGCAGATCGTACTGACCCAGGACCCGAGAACGCTCACGTTCGACTGGGCGACGAAGCGGGCGATCGTTTATCGGAACAGCGATGAGGGACTCGCGATTCTCGTCGAGCGACTCACCGACGCATTGCGTGAAACTAAGCAGCTGCGCGCCGAGAGCGGGGCCGCGGAGGCAACTCGCCCGGAGGCTGCGTTCGCGCCGACGGCGGAGGGGCCGTTGCCACGGGCGGTCGCCGTGCTGCTCGAGCAGGTCGAAGAAGCGTGGCATGCAAGAGATCTCCACAGCATGCGGGAGCGCCTCGAACGAGTGGAAACGCGCGGCTACCGCATGCACCGCGAAGCCCACGAATGGTGGATCAACTACGAAGAACTTCGTGACGAAGCTGCCCACCGCGTGCTGGACGAGCTTGTGGCCGCATGGACGGCGCGCGACCTGTCGAACGCTCGCGATGCATTCGAGCGGTTGCTGCAACTACTCCCCGCGGACCACCCGAAGGTCGTCGAGTGGCCACAAACCCTCGCCAAGCTAGAGGACGAGCTACACCGAGAGGCAGAGACGGAACGGGCCAAGCGGGCGGCGTATGCGGCATTGCCGGAGGCGGAGCCCGTTGCGTCGCGCGTCGCAGCACACGAATCCTTTTTGCGGCAGTATCCGGATGCCCCGGAAGCCGACGACGTTCGCCGCGTGATTGAAGCGTGTTCCATTCCCCTCGCCGGCCACAAGGACGCCGTCAGCTCCGTCGCCTTTGTGCCCGATGGCCGCTGGATACTGACCGGATCCCACGATTGCACCGCGAAGCTCTGGCGGCTGGAGAGCACCGGCGAGGCTTCCGAGGCCCGCACGCTTGCCGGGCATACGGCTCCCGTCAACGCCGTAGCCATCTCCGCGGATGGACACTGGGCGTTGACCGGCTCCGGCGACTGCACGGTACGAGTGTGGCGCTTGGACGGCCACGGCGGCGCCAGCGAGGCCGGCACCCTATTCGGCCACACCGAGCCGGTGGTCGCTCTCGCCCTCTCCGCCAATGGCCGCTGGTTGTTGACCGGCGCCTGGGACTGTACGGTCAAGCTGTGGCGGTTGGACGGCAATGGCAGAGCGGACGAGGTTCGCACCCATTGGGACCCCGCTGGCGAAATTCACCTCGCGGCGCTTTCCCCGGACGGTTGCTGGGCGTTGACCGGCTCCAACCACACCGTAAAGCTTTCGCGGCTGGACGGCGAGGGCAACGCCTACGACGTCCACACCTTTCGCGGCCACAAGAGAACCATCCGTGCGGTGGACTTCTCGCCGGACGGTCGCTGGGTCTTGACCGGCTCCCGCGACCACACCGCGAAGCTGTGGCGCCTGGATGATGACGGCAACGTTCGCGAGACCGACACGCTTTCCGGTCATGAAGGGCCGGTCGAGTCGGTCGCGTTTTCTGCCGATGGGAGGTGGGCGTTGACCGGCTCAGGCGACGGTACTGCAAAGCTGTGGCGGCTCGAGGCCGAGGGTGAGGCGCGCGAAGTCCGCACCCTCTCTGATCATCCCGACGGCGTCTTAGCCGTGGCCTTCTCCCCCGACCACCGCTGGGCCGTGACCGGCTCAGGCGACGGCACGGCGCGCCTCTGGCGGCTACTCGAAATGGCGCAGTAAGACCTGCGGGTACGTCAAATGAAGATGAGCCGCGCAGGCGTGGGTTGTCCCGGTTGCATCCGGTGGCACCCCCTTGCACCCCCGGGGCTTGGGCAGCGCCTTGCATTTCGTGCGGCTGCGCGTCATAAGCGTCGGGAACCGGATTGGGGACGCATTGCCCACCCGTCTGCGGCCGACTCCGGGCTCGTGGCTGCCTCATGAACCTACACACCGTCTGGAACGTACTTGGGCGCTTGGCGCTCATTTATGCCGCCGTGCTGCTTGTGCCGTTGGTGGTCTCGCTCGGCTACTGGCATGTGCATCCGGAGATGAACGAGCCGCTGGCGTTTCTCGTCGCGGCGATCGTGACGGCGCTGGTCGGCCTTGGCCTGCGCTGGCGCTTTCCCGGCGACCTGTCGCGCTTCGGCCACCGCGAGGGATTCGCCGTCGTTGCCTTTAGTTGGCTCGGACTCAGTCTCGTCGGTGCGATTCCGTATCTGCTCATTGGCGGCACGCTGCCCGACGGCGAGACGCCGCTGCGCTTGAGCTACGTCGACGCGTTTTTCGAGACCATGTCGGGCCTGACCACCACCGGCGCGACGATCCTCACCGACATCGAGGCCTACGGCCACGGCATCCTTTTCTACCGCTCGCTCACCCAGTGGCTCGGCGGCATGGGCATCATCATGCTCACCCTCGCCATATTGCCGGGTCTCGGCGCCGGCGGGTATCAGATGATGCGCTTCGAGGGTGTCGGGCCGAGCGCGGAGAAGATTGCCCCGCGCATTGCGCAAACGGCACGCATTCTCTGGGGCGTGTATCTGCTGCTGACGCTCGCGCAGGTTTTCCTGCTGTGGGCGCCGGGCTGGTTCATCGACGTGACGCGCGAGCCGGAGCCTCCGCCGGTGGAAGCGGTGGCCGAGGCGGAAACGGACGAAGCGCCGGCGTATGTGCACTACCGCTCCGGCTCGCCATATCCGAACCTCTACGAGGCGGTCTGCCACGCCATGACGACGCTGCCCTCGGGCGGCTTCTCTACCCGCAACGAGTCGGCCGGTGCGTTCGCGCCTTATGTGCAGTACATCATCATTGTGTTCATGTTGCTCTCCGGCGTGAACTTCATGCTGCAGTATCAGGTGCTCGCCGGGAG
>SKZP01000114.1 GCA_007127275.1 Planctomycetota bacterium | reverse complement strand
GTTGTGCGCCTTTGTCGCGACCTCCTTGCGCCCGGTGGCGTTGCCTCTCCACCAGGCAATTCGTTAAGTTGCTGCGGCTCAAGCGCTCCGTTGGGCAGTCCCGTTGTTGCGCCGGCCCGCGGGCTTTGGCGACGGCGGCTTTGCCGAGGTCCTCGCAGGTGGCGTCGAAGGGTTCGGATTGCGCAATGACAGCGGCGGAATAGCCACGGCGACTTGCGGTTTGCATAGGGTGCAAGCCCGCGGTGGCGGGTTTGCCACGCCTGTCCACCGAGACCCTACAGCGAACCGCAATCAAACGGAGCCGCGTAATGGCCGAGCGTCGCAAGCGCAACGAACCGAAGCGTCAGCAATCCTCCAACCCTGGTCCGTCGTCGCAAGGGCGGCGCGGCACCGTCGAGACCACCGCGCGACCGAGCGAGGCTACGGGACGTGAGGCCGCCATGCTGCGGGTCTTGTGCGACGTGCTCTCGCGGATGTCGCGGACCCCGGCCGGCAAGCCCCTGGACGTGAATCCGCTGCTGCGCACGGTCGGCGAAGCCGTCGACACCGATCGCGTCTACATCTTCCGGCTTCGCATCGACGAGAACACGAACCGTCGCTATGCGACGCTGCTCTACGAATGGTCCCACAAGAACGTCACCCCGCAGATCGACAACCCGGAGATGACCGACGCGCCGTTCGATGAAATGCCGGTGGAGGTGATTCGCAAGCTCGGCAACGGCGAAAGCGTCGTGATGTTCCGCGACGAGGTCGAGGGATTTGCCCGCGAACAAATGGACAAGCAAGAGATCCAATCGTTGATCTTTGCGCCGATTCGCCTCGAACACGGCCTCTGGGGCTTTGCCGGCTTCGATCACTGCCGCGAGGTGCGCCATTGGACGGAGGCCGAGCGCGACACGCTAACCACGTTCGCCGGAGCCCTCGGCATCGCCGCGAACTGCAACCAGCTCTAGCAGGTCGTGGACAAACATCAATACGAGCGCGAAGCGTGAGCGAGCTTCGTATGCACAGACGTGCAGCGCATAAGAAATGCGTTCTGAGGCGAGCGGGGGACGAGAGTCCCCCGAGTCCAATTCACTTTGTACGCGCGCGGACTTGGAGCCAGAGGGAGTAGCGGAAAATGTTAGGCACTTCGTCGCACGTCTGTTGGGAGGTGGTGGGCGTTGCGGAGGTGGGTGCGGACGCGTAGAAGTGCTTGCAGACCTTCGTTGGTCCAGCGCATCCCTGGGCGCTTGGCGCGTGCTTGCAGCACCGTCCGGATGCGGCCTTCGATGAAGCCCGAACCAATCGGTAGCCCGGCAGCCCTAAACGCCGCGGGGTGGAGTAAATCGCGGTGATTCGTCAGGTAGGCGCGACACTCTTTCGCCTTCTCCTTCAATTCCTCTCGCTTACCGGCAATCTTGCGACGGGGCGTAAGGTTCGTAAGCGCCCGGCATACCGCGTCCACGTCGCCGTCCATCAACTCCGCGCCGCGCTCGTGGCGCCACTCCGCGAAGACTTTGTTAAAAACGCAAAAGTGATCGAGCGCTCCCCGCCCTGATCGAGCAAGAGAGAGGGGTCGACTACATGCCGCCCGCGCCGCCAGCGACCCGAACCTATATCCAATCCATTTATTAGGAGCCCGACCGGACGCCCCAAATGGGCGACCGGCCTATTCGTGTAACGTTGCTCTTTGTCGAGCCATGAAGAATCCGCCAGGGCCAAGGGTTGCGAGGCCATCTCTACATTTGGTACCTCTCGCCGAGTAGGTTTTCCTGGCAACCTCGATACCCATCGAGTCGGAGTCGGGACTGAATACTTTCGAATGCGCGAATTGGTTTTGAGCGTACCTTTCCCCTTATGAGGAACATCAGATGACACGTGAAACGAGTGCGAGTCGCAAGGCCGCCACGTTCGGGGCATTGATGCTGCTGTGCTTGGTGGTGGGTGTGGCCGTCTGGTTCTTCGTTGGCGTTTCAGCAACGGACGAGCCGGCGGCGGAAGCAATTGGCGAGCGCACGGCGGTCGATGGCGCGACGTACTTCGCCGCAGACGCGGGTGACGATGAACCGGAGGTGGAGGAATCGAGGGACGACGTCGAAAGGCCGGCCGAGCCGGAGTCGCCCGCGCACGCTGAGAACCAAGAATCTGATTCGGCCACGGAGCCGGCTGCTCCGGGCGCATCGGTCACTGGGCGCGTCGTCGACCCGGCGGGCGAGCCGGTTGGCGGCGTACCCGTGGGGCTAGTCCGCATGCGGGTCAGTCGGAATCAGGAACGTGACCGGTCGTTGCCGCCGCCGGCGCTCTCGGCGGAGCTTCCGCAGTCGACGACGGAAAGCGACGGAACGTTCGACATCTCGGTTCGCACCCCCTTGCGCGGCCGGATCGCCGTCGTGGCCCAGCCACGCGAGCACTTCGCGGCGGCAATGTCCGACGAGTTGTTCGACAGCGCGGGTATATCAGTGGAGGAACGCGAGACCACGCACGCGGCAGACCTGATCCTCAAGGTGTGCATCGAGTGCCCATCGCAGGCTGAGCGACTCGCGCTGATCTTGGCGACGCATCGCAGGAACCGCTTCGACGAGTTTCGTACTGAGAAGCCGAAGAAGATTCCGAAGAGCAGCCACGGGAAGATCCAGAAAATCCTAGAGAGCGAGCTGGCGCATTACTTTCACGGGAACGGGCGCACGCGGTTCTGCACGGTTGTGGTTGCGCCTGATACGTCGGAGTCGCTGCTATTCGCTTTCTTGCACGGCGATACGTTGCGGTCGATGGCGATCGTGAACAACGAGAAGTCATCGAGGACTTCCGTGCGACCAGAACGAGCGGCGCTCGCCTACTACAACTCGCGTACAGGCGTGCTCGGCGTCAGCTGTGGCGTTCGGAACAGCTCAAAGGCGATCCGGCACATCCTCGGAGATGTGCTACTTGGCGACAAGAATGCCTTTCGTTTCAGCGACGTTTACTCATTGAAAACGATCGGTGACCCCGACTTCGAGCTGGTGAGTTGTGAAGGTGTGATTGAAGCCTCGCTCACGGAAGTCGAAGTGAAGAGCCCGAATCACGCCAAGGAAAAAGGCGTGTTCTGCGGCGACGATCTTCTCAAGTCAACGACATGGCGTCAGTATCAAGGCTACGTCATGCGGGCCGCGTTTCTGATGACGTACCTCGAAGGGAAGCCGCGCCGCTTGGAGGTGCATGCGCCGGAGCGCGTGTTCCTTGATCGGGATCGCGACGGCGAGGTCGCCATGCGATGGCTCCATGCCAACGGATTGCGCACGGTCGAGCCATGAGCGAGCTAGCCGCCTTCTGGGAGAGCGTCGCTAGGGGTTTGCCAATTCGCTTGCGCCGACCGGACGCGGTAGCTCGCTTCGGTGAGGGTGCCGTTGCGGCATTAGAAACTGCTCGACTTTTTCGGCAGCGTGGCCTAGCGACATCGGCGCTTTGCCCGGAGGGCCGCGCCTCATGCAGCATGACGATCGCAGAAGTATCAACGGACAGTTTCGTGCTGTCCTGCGACGACGAATTCGGCGGATGCTGCACCGCCGAAGCGACTCGCCGCGAGGTAGAGTTGCTGGTTTGCGGCGATAGTGACCTTGCCGCATGGATTCGCGCGGAGGTCGGATTAGAGAAGGGCGGCGAGCCGACGTGGCCGGGGCTGTACTGGATTGGAAGCAGCCAGCGGATCGAGCATTGGCTCGTCAACGAGCGACACGGTGATGCGATTCGCCAGCTCGGCACCACGTCACAGAATCACGTTCACCTCTGGGTCGCCTCGAACAACGAGGCTGAATGGATTTGGGCGCTTCGCGCTCCTCGGGTCGCGGTTCGCCGCCTTGCGAACGAAGCAACGATAAACGGAGAATCGGTTTCGCTCGCGCTGCCCGATCCGGAGACCGCCCCGCTCGACGTGGTGCGGGCGTGGTTGCAGATACGCATGCGGGCTGACTCGGCGACAGTTTGGCTGGGAAGTACGAAGCTTGGAACGTCGAGCAGCAAGTACCTCGCCCATCTGCGGGACGCCGAATTGATAGACGGCTACGTCGTTGTCAGCACGGAAAAGGGCTACGCCGCAACGCGCCTTGCCAAGGACTTGGGAATTCCACGCCGGGTGATGCAACCGCTCAAGGAAGTCCAGGACTCAAGTCTTGGGGCTCGCTTGCGAAGCGCAAGCAAGTCCGCCGAAGGGTCCAATCGGTATGTGCTGCACGCTCAACTCATCCGTTAGTCTTCCTATCAGTCCTATCACGCACTAGGCCGGGACCGCCCATCTCAAGGCTAGCGGTCGATCAATTGGTTAGCGGCGTCCTATCATAAAGGGGTGAGCTGGTTAGATGCCTCTCATGGTCACGCGCGGCAGCGTATCGTCGCGCAAACATGAAGGAGGTGAACCATGGCTCAGGTAGATCGCCGTGAGGAACTCACGGACGACATTCGCGAAGGGTTCGGGCTCGTGCTCACCTTTGCGGATGTCGCGAAAGCGGCAAAGTGCAGTGTCTCGACTGCTCGCCGGGCCTTTTGGCGGGGGGAGTTGGTTGGCTCTCGGTTTCAGCGCGGTGGTCCCGTCCGGTTCACGGCACGCGCCGTGGCTGACTGGATCATTGCCGGTGAGGATCGCGCTTACTAGCAAGTAGCGGCAACTAAACAGGAGAACAAGATGAGCAAGAACCGCAAGGCGGCTGCGGCCGCCTCCGATGAAAGTGCGTCCCGCGACAATCTGGATCTGAACGAAGTCGCGCCAGACCCTGACAAGAGCGGTGCGAACCCCAGCACGGGCTTCGATCTCTCCCGCTTCCGCCTGTCGCAGAACTTCGCCGAGCAGGCGGGTGTGCGCAAGCTTCTCACGGTTGTGCC
>SKZP01000637.1 GCA_007127275.1 Planctomycetota bacterium | reverse complement strand
CGGTCCTCGATCATATGCGGGTCCGTTTGCTGGGCATCCCTTCAGCCGTGCCGAGCTCAACGCTCCATGTGCCGCACAGTCGGTGGGCGTGGGATCTACGAATCACGGAAGAGCGTACCGGCATCCGAGCTGCCGCCTGGGCTACCCTCGGCCACGTATGTCTTCCACCCCTGCGACCGTTCCCACGATTTCAACGGCCGCACGATTCGTGAGATTGGTTTTCGTAGTCTGTCACAATTGAATCCGTGGATGAAACGTCGCGGGCAACGCCCATGAGGCGGATCCCGTTTGTGTCCCGACCCACGGGCGAAGCCCGTGGGCTTTGTAGTCACCTGCACATCCCACGGATTCAATCTTGACGGGCTATTAGTACAGGGCCTCATTGCGCGCTCTGCGGAAGGCCTCGAATTCGTCGAACTGCTCGAGCGGCGGGACCCCGTCGATCTCGCTGAGCTTCTCCAGATCCCGGTACCGGTTCTGCGTTTGGTTTTGCCACGCGCCGGTATGTTGATCCGGGTCGAGGATCACCGCTTCGTAATAGCGGGTCATCGCAACCAGGCCCTTGCGAATCGTGTCCGTGGCCTTCTCCACGACGTTCTCGATCTCTTCGTCGCTGTTGATCCGGTGCACCGCACTTCCGACTTCGCCGTCGGCTTCGAGCCATGCTTCGATTCGTTGATCGACCAATGCTTCGACATCTCCCTCGTCAATGCGCCACTGCTCGATCTCCTCCTCGACGCCGTCATATCGTTCCTGAACAGTCACGACGCGTTCATGCTCCCGGATGTCGGACATGTCCATGTCCGTGATCCAGCGTTCCATCCGTCGCATTTTGCGACCGAGTGCTTGGGTTTGGCGGGCAATTCGCTCACGCTCCGCATCCGTAAGACTCTCCAACATCGGCATCATGCCGGTGTCGATGCGTTCTCCGCCGATCTGCAAGTTGAGGAAGCTTGCCTGGGCGAGGTGGTACTTGACGAGCCAATAAAACCGCAAGTAGGAGATGGCGGCGGTGCGAAAATCTTCCTCATCGCGGATTTCACGGGCGCGCTCGGCGGAGGCAAACTGCCTCTCCAAGCTGCTGTAGGCCCTGTTGGCCTCTTGGATATGGCGGTCACGACTGCGCTCTTCTTCCGTCCGCTCGTCCCCACCATTTCCTGTCAGGGCGCTTTCGCCGCGAGCACGTCCGTTGTCATCGGAGGACTCCTCGATCACCCCAAAGTGGGTGAGCGCATAGTAGCCGCCAATGATCAGGACAACCATCGCGACGATCGAATAGCTTGCGATCGTGATACGCTTATGCGCCTTGGCGGAGATTCCCCTCTGCACCGGTACCGGGCGGCTCGAGCGTTCCCCCTCGGAGGCGTCGGAACGCTTCGTTCGGGTGGTCGAGCCGAGTTTGTTCGTGCGTGCGCGGGTGTTCTCGAGTCGCGTCGTGGCGCGCTTGCTGCCACCGTTGGATCCCTCTTGCATGTTTATCTTGGCGGGGGAGGCTTGGGGTGCTTGTTCGTCGCCGGGCACGTTGCCGACGTCACCGTTGGTTTCCTTGCTTCCTTCGCCCGACTCGGCCGGTTCGTCGAGCGGCATCACGTCGTCCGGCAACTCGGGAATCTCTTCGAGGTCGGCGGAGTCGATGTCCGCCTCTGCCGCCTCCTCCATCACTTCCGTTGCCATGCCGGCTGCCGTGAAGTCCGGAACCTCCTCGTCAAGGTCGTCGCTCTCCTCGTCAAGGGGATTCGGCTCCGCGCCGGGCTCGTCTAGGTCTTGCTCATCGGCAAACGGCTCCTCGATTCCGTCTCCCTCGTCGTCGATGACCTCAGGAAGGTTCTCATCCTCGCCGAAGGCGGCCAAGGCCTCGTCGTCGTCGTGTTCCGCCCCGTCGAACCCGTCGTCCTCCTCGTTGACGTCCAACGGGCGCGGCGGCTCGTCGAGTAGGGCGGACGCCTCCTGCACTTCCTCCTCTGCATATGCAGAGTCTTCTTCTTGTGCCCATTCGTCCTCGGCATCCGCTTCGGCGAGCACGGGCACAAGCTCCTCGGAACCCTGCCCTTCTTCCGCTGCCTCTTCGTCCACCACCGAAAGCGACTCCGCGTCGCGCAGGCCCGGCTCCACCGTCGGGACCATCTCCGAGTTGTGCTCGTAGGCCTCTTCGGTTTCGACCACCTCGACTCCTTCGATCGCCGCGTCGGACAGCAACTCCTCCTCCGACCCCGCGACCGGCTCCTCGGCATCAGCCTTGTCGTTTTCGCCAATCTCCTTCGCGTCGAGCTTCAACGTCTGAGCGTCGTCGGCGAGCACCGGTGGCTCATCCGGCGGTGGCTCATCCGGCAGCTCAAGTGGTGCTCGGCCATTCGGGGACTTTTCCGTACCTGCGCCGGGCGCCGCCGGCGGCGCACCAGCCTTGCGCGACGCTGCCCTCTTGCCGCCCGCTTCCGCCTGACGCTGCGCGCGGGCGCTCGTGCGCGGCGTGGCCGCGGTGGCGCCTGCCACGGCCCCCGATACGGCTCCCAAGTACTCGTAAAAGAAGCCCGGCTCTTCCTTCGTCCCTTCTTCGACGACCTCGACCGTCTCGACTCTGTAGAGGCGCATGTTCTTGTCGGCCATGTTGCATCCTCGGAAGTACGGATCGAACCGTTAGCCGGGCGAGGCGAAGTTCGGCAGACGTCCCAGGCGAAAAACAAGGGGCGAAGCGGTCGCGACCCTTGCACAAGGAACGGGGAGAGGAAGTCACGGCGCCGTCGCGAATTGCGCGAACGAGCGAAGGCGACCAGTATACGTCGGGCTCAACGAGTGGCGCAACCGACGGACGAATGCCCACGAGTACGCCAGTCCGGCCGAGACGCTATCGCACATGTCCAACGATTGCCAACCGCCCGCGCATGGAGATCCGTAATCTCAGCCCCACGGGTCGCGGTCCGTGGGTCCCACACGTTGACGGATTCGACCCACGGGGCACGGCCCGGGGGCTTTTGCGGATTCCGAACGGCTAACGGTTTAACGCGCTTTTGGCGAGGCGGTTCGATCCGATTGCGACGAGCCGCCTGCGGAGTCCTGCGCCCCCTCGGGCGTCGGGAACTCGCCGGAATCGGCGCTTTCTTCGGCCTCCTCCTCCTCTTCGCTGGGTTCGACCTCCGCTTCGAAGGTGCTGCGCCGCCACACCCAACGTTTGCCCGTCCAATAGGGGGGGTAGTGCTCCACCGGGTCGTAGCCGGAGCCGCCAAACGGGTTGCAACTCAACAGCCGAAATGTGCCGAGGCAAAGCCCCCAAAGCGGCCCCTTCTGCTCAATCGCCTGCATCATGAACACCGAGCACGTCGGATAGTACCGGCACATTTTCGGCAAAAAAGGACTGATGCCGTACTTGTAGACGAACAGCGGCACGTACAGGGTACGCTTGACGAGCCAACTCGCCGCGCGCAGCCCTTTGGCCGGCCAGCTCTTCGCCGGGGGTCGCGCCACGCGCGCCTGGCGCAAGTGATCCACCGGATGGAGGCCGAACTCGTCCCGGCGCGAAAAGCGCAGCCGCGCCAGCAAGCATTGGACGCACATACCTTCACGCTCCGTCGTCGCAATCACTCCGCAGCCGGC
Organism: Planctomycetota bacterium; assembly: GCA_007127275.1. Classification (GTDB taxonomy): domain Bacteria; phylum Planctomycetota; class UBA8742; order SKZP01; family SKZP01; genus SKZP01. Next base: position 1,249 of record SKZP01000637.1, on the reverse strand, counting down.
AGGCAGGTAGCCCGTGCGGCTTTGCATGCCCCCGGAGTTGCGCGCCGATTCTCGCTGTCGCGCCCCGTGAGGGCAAGGCACAATGCGCGGGCGCCGCCGAGCCAAACCCTCGAATCATCTCGCGAAGCCGCCAACGCTCGAGGGCGCACCACCTCCGACGTTGCCGCCGCAGGGGTGCGTGTCCCGCGATCGCGAGACGAAGAAGTGAGCCCACCCAATGAAGCGTCTCCTTGAAAGTGTGCTGGAGTTTCGTCGCAACGACCAAGCGACCTTCCGTGAACGCTACGCCCACCTTGCGCAAGGCCAGTCCCCCAGTGCCATGCTGCTCGCCTGCGCCGACAGCCGCCTCGTCTCCCATCTCGTTGCCGGCTACGAGCCGGGGGAGTTGTTTGTGGTGCGCAATGCGGGCAACCTCGCGCCGCGCTACGAAGAGGCGGTGGCGGACAGCTCCGTCGCCGCTGCGGTAGCCTTCGGCGTCGAATACCTCGGCATTGCGCACATTGTCGTATGCGGCCATTCAAGCTGCGGCGCGATGCAAGCGCTGCTCAACGGTCGTGACCAGCTGGACGACCCGAGCCTCAAGGCGTGGCTGCGCCACGGCGACGAGGCGCTGGAGCGCTTGCGCAACGCCGAGCGGGAGGTGGCCGCAGACACGCTCGCGCGCGAAAACATCCTGCTACAGATGGAGCACTTGCGCGCCCACCCCCCGGTGCAAAAGCACGGCGTACGCGTCCACGGCCTTTACTTCGAACTCCACAGCGCCGAGATCTACGTCTACGACCCCGCCGCCGCAACGTTCGTCGTCCTCGACGAGTCCCAGGTGCAGCGCCTGACCGAGTCGTAAACCTTGGGCTGACCAGCCGGCTTGCACATGTTGCCAAGCCCACGGGCTTCGCCTGCGGGTCAAACGACGAAGGATTCCGCGACCCTTTCACAAAGTTGGAGAGGCGCGGGCTTGCTTGTTGCCCCTTGGGGGGGCGCCGTATTAATACGTAGCGTGATCTGCGACCTTGCGCGGGGCTCTCCAGACGAAGACAGCTATGGCGATCGACATTGGTGGCATTCAACTTTCCGGGCGCGTCCTCTCGGCACCGTTCTCCGGCATCTCCAACTCGCCGTTTCGGGTGATTGCGCGGCAAAACGGCGCGAGCCTTGTCTTTACCGAAATGGTCAAGGCGCGTGCCTGGGTCGACGGCAACAAAAAAACCGAGTGGATGGTCAGCTACCGCGAAGAGGAACGTCCGGTCTT
>SKZP01000621.1 GCA_007127275.1 Planctomycetota bacterium | reverse complement strand
GGCGAGCGAACGGCCGCGCACGTACTTCATCGTGAAGTAGAGGCGGTTGTGCTCGTCGGTGCCGAGCTCGTGCACGGGCACAATGTTCGGGTGCTCCATCTGCCCCGTCACCTGCGCCTCGACCAAGAACTTCTCGATTTGCCGGTGCTGCGCCTCCGCGCCGGCGAGCAAGAGTTTCAGCGCGATCCGGCGGTTCAGGTCCGGATCCCGCGCCGCAAGGATCTCCCCCATCCCCCCTTCGCCGATTTGACCCTCGATACGGTAACGGCCGATGCGCGGCAGGGTCACGGCATCATACGACAGCTCCGTCGATTCCTTATGCGCGGCCCCCGGCTTCTCGAGTCGCACCTGACGCTGCACACCGAGCCGTTCGGGAAGGGCTTGCGTACCGGGACCGACCGCCTTGCGCGCCGCCGCCTGCAACCATCCCATGCTCGGGCTCGCTCCCGCGCCGCCCCCCGGCTTCCCCTCGTCCTCGGGGACATCCACCCACGTCTTCTGCGCGGCGAACTCCTCCGGGCTAAGCGCCGGCTGATCCGCAGGCAGCAGCGGCTCCCGGTCGTCGAACTCGACCGGCAGCGCCTCGGACTCCGCCGTCGCCGCCTTGACGGTTCGCGCCGCGGCCTCCGCTGCGTCGTCCCGCCCGAGCTCGATCACCGACTCGCCTTCCTCCTCCACGTGCGGCAGCGGCATCGGCGCTGCGCTCGACTCCTCCTCCGTAGGCTCGAACCCGCGACGAGCAAGCTCCCGAGCGAGCACCTGCGACGCCGCGGCGCCGCGCTCCGCCACGCTCGAGCCTTGCGCCGCCGCAAGCGTCGCCTCGAGGATGTCGCGCACCTCGTGCATCGACGGCGGACGCTGCGCCGGCTCGAACGCCATCATCCGATCCACGAGCCGCGCGACGACCCGCGGCACCTCGGGGCGCACCGTGCTCAGCTTGCGCGTCTCGCCGCGGCGCGTCTTGAGCAGCACCTGAAACACGTTCGTCTCGTCGAACGGCTGCGTTCCCGAAAGCAGGTAGAACCCGATCGCGCCGAGCGAGTAGATGTCGGCCCGCTCGTCGACCTCCCGGCCGTGCGCCTGCTCCGGGGCCATGAACTGCGGCGTGCCGAGGATTTGTCCTTCCATGGTCAAGGGGGCCGCGGCGACGGAAAGGTCGGCGTCGAGCTTGGCGAGCCCGAAGTCGATGACGACGATCTCGTCGGTCGTCTCCACGTAGAGCACGTTCGCCGGCTTCAGGTCGCGATGCAGGATCTTCGCGTCGTGCGCCTCGGCAAGCGCCTCGGCAATGTCGCGCAGAATGCGCAACGCCTGCAGCGGCGGCGCCGGGCCGTTGGTCTGCACCATCCGTTCGAGGTCGAGCGCCTCGATGTATTGCATGCGGATGAAGTGCCAGCCCTCCGCCTCGCCCCACTCGTGGACCCGCACAATGCTCGGATGCGTCAGCTTCGAAAGCGCCTGGGCCTCGCGGTAGAAGCGGTCGAGCACCTTTGGGTCCGAGATCGCCGAGGCGGGCATCACCTTGAACGCACTGCGCCGGCCCACCGTGTCGTCCACACCGATGACGACCGCGCCCATGGAGCCCGTACCGAGCGTGCACTCGATGCGAAAGCGGCCCAGGCGGCGCCCGACAAGAGCTTCGACCTGTTTGTTCAGCGCGGCACTCATGGGGTAGGCAGCGTTGCTTGTCACGGGTTGCTGGTGCCTGGGGGGTGGCGGGGAGCCTTGAAGGCGCCGCGTGTACCAGACACCGTGCGCTTTGTTCTGCGCAAGCCGGGAGAAACGGCCAGCGCCACCAGTGGCCACCGGCCACCAATCTACTCCTCGTAGAACATTTGCAAGTTGCCTTCTCGTTCGAGCAACACCCGTACCCGTGGCTCCGCGCCGCCGAGGTCTTCGAGCGCAAAGCGGGGGCCGGTCCCTTGGGTGAGGTCGTTGTTCGGCGCCGCGGCGACGCGTTGCCACGAATGGCGCTCCCGGTACACGGTACGGAAGTTGCCGTTGACTTCAATGCGCGGCAGGTACTCCTCCGCGACGAGACTCCCGCTCAACGGGTCCGCGGCGATTTCGTCGGCACGCACCCAGTCGGTGCGCCGCAGGTAAAGGTGCAACCGGGCTTCATTGAAGGCGGCTTGCAGGTCACCGTCGGAATGTGCGCTTGCAATCGGCAGGTCGACGACGATGCCTCGTTGCTCGCTGAACGGGCTCGGGCTGAGGTTGAGGCCGGTGCGCGAGATGTCCGTGTCCGAGCCCGGGTCGAGGCGCACGCCGAAACGGTGGGTCGGCCGCAGCCGGTACCCGGTGTCGACCGTACCGGGGTCGGGCACCCGTGCGAGGCGGCGAAAACCGGTGACGGTCCAGGCCTCGGTGACCGGCTCGAGCCGGCTCGGCGGCGGGGGGCTGATCTCCGCGAGGCGCACAAGCTGCGCGAACTCATGCGACGCATCCATCTCGCCGCGCCGGCTGTCGTCGGGTCCCGCGCCACCATGTCGGCCACGGAAGCGATGCCGTCCGATGCGGTTCTCATACGGCTCGTTGTGTGCGTCCGCACCGGTTCGCAGCGTCGCCGCGCCGACGGCGTGGCCCGTGCCGGTGCCGGGGTCGAAGTCGTCGAGTTCGAGCGACCATGTCTCGTTGTCGAGTCGCCGCCCCAGCAACACGTTGATGCGGTCCTGGCCGCTGCCGGCAATGGCGACCACCGCATCCAGCGCCCGGTTGCCGGTCAGGTCGGTGAGGTGCACGTGTGCCGGCTCCGTGGCGGTGGCGAACGTCGCCGGCGCGGCGAAGGTGCCGTCGCCGTTGCCTTCAAGCACGGCAAGGTTGTTGCCGGCGGCGTTGACAACGACGAGGTCGAGGGAGCCGTTGCCGGTACCATCCGCCGTGGCAACGGAACTCGGTGCGAGCCCCCCGGTGGCGTAGCCCTGCGGCGAACCGAAGTCGCCGTCGCCGGTACCGAGCATCACGTAGACCTCCGACTCGCTCGGATCGCCGGCGACCACGGCAAGGTCGAGGTGGCCCGAGCCGTCGAAGTCCCCCACGGCCATGTCGCGCGGATGTTCCGGTACGGAGAACTGCTCCTCGTTGTCGAAGGTGCCGCTGCCCTGTCCCTCCCAAAGGACAAGCTCGCCGTCTTCGTAGGAGGCGGCAATCAGGTCGAGCTCGCCATTGCCGGTGAAGTCTCCCGTGACCAGCGCGCGAGAATTCCTACCGACTTCATAATCCACCGGGTTTTGAAACGTCCCGTCACCGTTGCCCAACAGGATGCGGATGTCCCGCGAGCCGGGGCCGCCGCCGCCGGAAGTGGTCACGGCCAGGTCGAGCAGGCCGTTGTTGCTGACGTCGGCAAGCAAGAGGTCCCGCGGCTGCTGTCCCAAGGAAACCTCGCTTCCGGATCCGAAGGTGCCGTCGCCGTTGCCGAGAAACACCGAGACTCTGTTCGCCCCGGCATTGGCGACGACGAGGTCGAGGATGTCGTTGCCGGTCAGGTCGCCAAGTGCCACGCGCCGCGGGTCCGCCAGCGTCGAGTAGCTCGTCGCCGCGCCGAAGCTGCCGTCGCCGTTGCCCATGCGCACGTCGAGGGTGTTGCTCCCTTCGTTGAGCACGATCAAGTCGAGCAGGCCGTTGTGGTTGAGATCGGCGGTGGTGGCATACACCGGCGTATCCGTCGCGGCCACGTCGAGGCGCGTTGCGAAGCGGTCCTCGCCCGTCGGCATTCCGATTTCCATCGCAATGGGCGTTTCCGCCGCCGGCCCGACACCGTTTTCCGAGGCGGCAATGACTCGCAGGATCACCAGCGACTCGAACTGCGCAAGGTCGCCGGCGGCATCCCAGACGAAGCGGTGCTCGACCCCGCTTGAGGAGGCGGGGAGGTCGTAGCGTCCTTCACTTCGCGGCGAGGGATACTCGGTCGCCGGGTGCCACGTCGCTTTATGGTCGGTGGAGTACTCGATGATTACGTCGCAGAGCGCCCCTTCCGACTCGAGGAGCCGGTAGTCGAGCGCGATCAAACCGGCGCGCACGCCATCGCTGTCCGCGGAGGTGATGCCGACGATCTGCACCCCGGGAGGCACGATTTCGCCGCCGTTGGCCAACGGAAACACCACGGAGGGCTCCGGCTGCGAGTCCGCCTCGAACGAGTCGCGAACCGTCAGCCGAATGCGCGCCGTGTCCGAGTTCACTTGCGCCGTGAGAAACGAGTTCCAGACGAAGCTGTGCTCGACGCCCACGGCGTCGGTGACGAGATTGGTCAACGCGCCGCTGGGGAAGTTGCCCTGCGGCCCCGTGGTCAACTCTACCTCTTCGGTGTCGTCGAAAGCCCCCGACTCGGAGAACTCGAAGCCGACGACGTCCACCGGGTCGGCGGAGGAGTCGGAGACCTTGAAGCGCACGATCACATTGCCCTGCACCGTCTCTGTCACCGGGTCGATATCCACGGCGACCCCTTCGAGCACCGGCGCGTCGTTGCCGTAGGCGAACGTGTTCGTCAGCACCGTCTCGCCGACAGCCTCGGCATCCGACGGCGTAATACGAAGCTGCACCTCGGGCACGAACGCCGGGGAATCGAGGTCGGCCTCGGCCTGCCACGTAACCGTGACCGGGTGGCCTGTGGCGGAGGAGTCCACCTGGCTCGGCTCGACGGTTGCCGGCTCGAAGCCCTCGCCGCGGTCGAACTCGACCGCAAGCGTCACCTCGTCCCCCTCCCGGTCGAAGACCGTAAGGCTTAGCTCCACCGCCCCTACGCCGCGCGCGACCGGCTCGACGAGCACCGTCGGCGGCTGGTTCCCCGGCTCGGGGTCGTCCACTCCCTCCTCGTCGAAGTCGAGTACCGCCGCGAGCACCCCCGCAATAAGG
>SKZP01000088.1 GCA_007127275.1 Planctomycetota bacterium | reverse complement strand
GCTACTCCGAGCAAGTGCTGACGCCGGCTGGTGAAACGGTTGAAGAGGGCTTCTCGCGCATTGTCTCCGAGCAAGTCGTCGACGAGCTGCAAATCAGCGGTGCCGTGCCGGATGAACGCTCCCGGCCGATTTACGACGAAGGCTCCGGCCTGCACGTCGTCTACGTCCGCGTCGCGATGGACCTCGACAATGTCGCCCAGGAGACCTACAACCAAATGGCCCAGCGGGTCGACAGCGTGCGTGAGCGTGCCGACGACGCCTTCCGCGAACTACGCGACATGACCGGCGAAGAAGTTGACGAACACCGCGAACCGGAACCGCGTCCGGCCGACGACAACGTCCCCGACCTCGCCAAGTCCGCCGCGCAAACCAACTAACGGGGCATTAGGGGCCGGGTGCCCGTCGCTGCTGGCCAGTACAACAAGTCGCAGCGAAAACAAGGCATCCGTCACCCAACACAAGCCACGTTCGAGCGTTGATGCGCTGCACGAAACAGACCAACACGGCCATGCAATCAAGCTGGCCGCAACACACGCGCCCCGTGCCACCTGGCACGGGGCGCTGCCCTTTAAACGGGCAACGACGGCCGCTCACGAACATGCGTGCCGCATAGTACAGCTCTCCAGAAGAAAGTGACCCATTTGCTGCTGCGCGACCGACTCGCTTCCTCGGGCTCGACTGCGCTCCTCGATGTGTCAAGGGCCACGCCTGCGGTGCTCGCCTTCGTCCTCGTTGCGACTCGGCCTGCTCGCAACGCAACTGGGTCACTTTCTTCCGGGGAGCTGTACTTAGACATGCGTCGGCTCAACCCAAATCCGCTCCGTGCCTTCCGCACGCGGGGAGTCCACACCCATACCCGCCCCACGTTCAGGGACCGCGACTCTGGGATCCCGTTCAACATCATGGAGGCTGTGGCGTCGCAAGGTCCTCCCTGCGATGATTCGCATGAATCCGATGTTGATCCGAGTTGTTGCCTCGCACTGGGAAGACCGAGAGCCCTGGGCCGCAGTCCCTTGGCTTGGGTGTGCCGGAATCTGCCTGCGGGGACGCACGGGGAGCTGCGGTTGCCGCCGGCTCTTGTTGGGTCACAAATGCAGCGTCTCCCTTTCGTAGGGCGGCCTCGCCCGCCCCGTTCGCAACGAACCAATCAGGAAGCTTGGTTGCTTGTACCGGAGGGCTTACGCGAGGTAGCTTTGCACACCCTTCGTTTCGTCGAAATTGCTTGGGACGGCGCCGTCCGTCCGCTGGCCGAGCGCGCATGACTTCCTCAGGCGAACATCACAGCGAAACGCCCACAACGTCACCCGTTTCCGCGGTGCGGCTTGCCGAGGCCGTGTTGGCGGGGCGCGAGCCGGCGGTCCACTCGCCGTTTTCGCTGACGGTTCCCCCCGGGGAGGCGCTTGCCGTGGTCGGCGGCAACAACTCCGGCAAGTCGGCACTCGTGCGCACGGTGCTCGGGCTGTTGCCACCGGTGGCGGGGCGCGTGCGCGTGCTCGGCGTGAACATGTACCGCGCAGCATCCGCAGAGGTTGCATCCGTGCGCCGCCGGCTCGGATTCGTGCTGCCCGAAGGGGGGCTGCTCAGCGCGATGAACGTGTTCGACAACCTCGCCTTGCAGATGCGCTACCACGGCATGTACGGCGAAGCCCCCGTCCGCGCACGGGTCGCGCACTGGCTCGAACGCTTCAAACTCGACGACGTCGCCACCAAGCGCCCCGCCTCGCTCTCCGCAAGCGAAGCTCGCCGCGTTGCCACGGCACGCGCGCTCGTGCATGACCCCTTGGTGGTGCTGATCGACGAGCCGTTTGCCTACCTTGACGACAAGGCGAGCGAAGTCGTACTCGAAGCGCTCGAGGAGGCGCGGCAGCGCGGCGCGACGCTGTTGATTGCCACCATGGGCGGCGACCGAATTGCGCGCCTCGTCGACCGGCACGTCCAAATCGAGGGCGGCGTGGTTCGCAATCCGACGCCGCGCGAATCCATACCCGGCTCCGGCGAGGTGGACCTGGGCGACGTTCGGCGCCGCCTCGCAAGCAACGAAGCTGCGCTTCCATTCCTCGACGCCGACCACGACGTCACGTAGCACCGACTGCTGCCACCATGGATGCCATCCTGCTAAGCATTGGCACGGAACTGACCGACGGTGCGGTTGCCGACTCGAACGCGCCCTGGCTGGCACGGCGGCTGCGGGAACTCGGCATACGCGTTGCCCGCGTGGTCGTGGTGCCCGACGAGCTCGGCGCGATGGCCCGAGCAGTGACCGAGGCAGCGCGAGAGGCAACGCTCGTGCTCGCCACCGGCGGACTCGGCCCGACCGCCGACGACCGCACCCACGAAGCGGTGGCCGCCGCATTCGGCGTCGACTTCGTCGTCGAGCGAGCGACGCACGAGGCGGTGGAAAGGCGCTTGCAAGAGGAGCGCGGCACGGCGGTGCACCTTGCCGAGGCCCAATTCCAGATACCGCGTGGCGGCCAAGCGCTGGCCAATCCGCTCGGCATTGCACTCGGCTTTGTTGCGCGACTGCGGCGGCTTCCGCGCGAAGACGAACCGAACGACCCCGAGGAACTTCGCGCTGCCGAACTCGTCGCCTGGCACACAGCTACGCTCGCCGCTGACGAGGCACTTCTCGCGGTGCTGCCGGGCGTACCGCATGAAATGCGCGCCATGTTCGAGTCGTCGCTGGCGCCGCTGCTTGACACGGTGTTGCCGCCGCGCGTACCGCTTCGCAGCGCCGTGGTACGCATCGCCGCCGCGGAAGCGACGGTTCAGCGGGCGCTCGCCGACTTACTCGAGGCGGACGCGCCGCTCTCGGCCAGTCTCACGCTCGACGAAGAAGCCGGCTTCGTCGCCCTGCACTTCACGTCCACGGATGCGACGGTGGATACCGCCGAAGCCGAGCGCCGACTGCAAACCGCCGTGGCGACGGTGCGCGAGCGCCTCGGCGAGGCCGTCTTCGGCGACGCGGAGGAGACGAGCGTTGCGCACGCTTTGCTCGAACGCCTCGCGGCTCGCGACTACACCGTCGGCCTCGCGGAAAGCTGCACCGGCGGCCTCGCCACATATCTGCTCGCGCGAATCCCCGGCGTCAGCGCCTACCTGCAACAAAGCGTCGTCGCCTACAGCAACGACGCAAAGATGGCACGTCTAGGGGTTCCCGAGTCGCTGCTCGACGAACACGGCGCGGTAAGCGAGCCCGTAGCCCTTGCCATGGCCGAGGGAATGCGTCGCAGCGCCGGCGTCAACGTCGCGCTCGGCATCACCGGCATTGCCGGGCCCGGCGGCGCCACTGAGGATAAGCCGGTCGGCCTCGTATACATCGGCGTGGCGCTGCCGTCGCACAGCTACGCGGTGCGACGCGTCTTCACCGGCGACCGTGCCGCCATCCAACGCCGCGCAGCACAGTACGCGCTCGACCAAGCCCGCCGGGCGCTGCACGACGCAGAATGACCGTCCCGACCGGCAAGGCAACGGTCGCGGAACGGCCTCGGCCCGCGACCCGGCGACGTCAGCGCATCGCACCGGAAAGGTCGCGCGTCGCCACTTGCAGATACACCCGGCTCGTCTCGCCCAGGCGGTAGTAGGCCCGGTCGCCACGCAACCCCTCAATCATGAAGTACCAATGGCCACGCGGATCCCGCGGATCCTCCACGACCGCGAGCGCCATGGCGTCTTCACGGTTGGCAAACATCAACAGCGTTCCGACGACGCGGTTGGGACGCGGCAGCCGACTCGAGCGGCGGCCTTGCAGGTGTGCGGACTCGCGCGAATGCGCGGCCTCGTCGTCGGCGCCGCTCTCCCCCTTCTCGCGGTGCCGGAGTGTATACTCCGGATTCTCCTCGGCGCGCATCGCGAGGTACTCCTCGCCGGAGAGTCGCTGACCAAGCTCGGTAACGTACACGGCGAACTCGGTGTCGTCGAACATGGAGGCGAGCTGACTGCGTTCGTTGCGCCGCGCATACGCAAAGGCCACCTCGGGTCGAAAGGCCCGCGCCGAGAGTTCGGTGTAGGTGACGCCCGCCTGCGGATAAAAGGCGAACCGCGGCACATCCGGCGCCGCCTCTCGCACAAGGTCCCACGCGTACAACGCCCCCTGGCGTTCCGGATCCCGCAGTTCCTGCTCCCCCCACGGGCTTCCGTTGCAGCCCATCGCCGTGGCAAGCGCAAGAACGAGCAAGGCGTAGCGCACCCACGACGCGCAGCAGGTTTGATCAAGGCGGCACATAGCAGCCGGCAACAGGGAAGACGGAATCAGAGGAGTTTGGTGCAGTCGCGCAGGTGCTCAATCAACGAAGTCTCGCGAGCGTTTAGCGTTTGACCGGCCCATGTGGCACTGGATTCGTCGAACTCGGTGACGACGTCGGCCGGCACGCCTTGGCCCCACAACAGCATGGGGACCGGATTCGTCAGGTGCGTGCGGGAATTCGCGTCGGAGACGAAGGTCGGCACAATCGAGAGCCGCGTGTCGCGGTTGCGCTTGATCAGGCGGTAGAGCGGCTTGAGCAGGTACTCGTCGAAGCGCTCAATCCCCTGAATCTTCGCCGCAAGGCTGCCGCGCTCGGTGGAGCTTGCGTACTTGTCCGGGAAGGAGACGTGCAGCACGACGACCTCCGCTTCCTGCATGCACTCGTGCGCCGAAAGCGCCAACTGGCGCAACTCCTGCCACGGCTCGCGTGACATCTCCGGCTGCACCACCTTGCCGACCTTCAAGGCGTGGGCGAGGCCCCGAGCCATCGACGAATACGACACAAGCGCCGCCTTGCCGACACGCTCCTCGATCGGCTTGTGGTTGAGCTCGCGACCGGCGCCATAGATGTAGGCCATGTTCGCCTCGTTCTCGCCGAGGTCGCGGCGCAACT
>SKZP01000288.1 GCA_007127275.1 Planctomycetota bacterium | reverse complement strand
TAACGGCCAATCACATCAAGGGGCGGTTGCATCCGCTTGGCGCCGGTTCTGCCCCGGTGCGCGTCGACGAACCGGCGGAGGCGCAGACCCTTTCGCGCCTCTTCGCCGGCGGGGAAGGGGTGACGCTGAGCCAATTGCAGGGCGGGGGCCGCGTGCATCTGCGCACGGGACCGCGGGAAGCGCTCGGCGAGTTGTTCCTCTGGCGGGGCCACGACGGGCAGTTCGCGTATCTGTGGGGCGAGGACGCCGTGGTGCGCGACCGAAGCGAGACCGGCTTGAGCTTCGAGCTACGGGCCGAGCGTCGCGAGCGGGACCGCCGCCACAGCGAGCGCCGGGCCTGGCAACCCGGAGTGCACGACCCGGCAGAAGCCGCCCCGTTCGGCACGACCTTTCGCTACCGTGACCGTGACCCGAACCGCCCCGAGCGTCGAGACATCATTGAAGGCACGAACCCGAATCACCGCCTGCGGCTCACCCTCGAGTTGCCCGAGTCGATCCGTCGCACCGCGCAGGAATTTTTCCCCTCCCCCGACGCGCCGGATCCGGACGACGACTCGGAGACGCGAGTCCCTGAACCGACACCGTTCGACGACGACGAGGACGACTTCGCCGTCGAAGACACCTTCGACGACGACTGACGTGCGAAGTACGTGAGCCCTCCGGGGCGACGCACGAAAACTCGTTGGGAATGCCCCGGAGGCCGCGCCCGCGCCGCTCGCTTGCGTTATCAATCCTCAACGGGGTTCGGACTCAAGCCTTGGATTGTGCGGCTCGGCGCGCACTCTTCGTCGACTCCACTTTTGGGGCGTGGCATTTCCTTGGCGGTTGCGGTACCACAAAAGGGGTTTGATTCGTTTCAACCGACATGCCTTTTTTCTTGCTCGCCGTTGTCAATCGGTGGAGCGCACGTTCCCCCTACTAGTAGTCTCACCCACGTAGTCTCACCCACGTAGTCTCACCCATGGAATCCATCTTGACGGGCTACTAGAATCCTTTCTTCCTTCCGTCCCTCGGAGGTCCATGCCATGTCTTTGCTTGCGAGTGCGATGCAAAACGTAGATCCGCTCAGTCTCTCGGGTTCGGGAGCGGCGCTGGTCGCCACCTTCTACTTCTGGCTTGTGCGGGCAAACCGCGAGCGGCCGCGACTGGAGACGCACCTTGTCAACAAGATGCTCATGCATCAGCGCACCAACGAGGAGAAGGGCGTAGTCCACAACACCATTCATGCCCGCGTCGGTGTGGCGAACTACAGCATCATGCCCAACGCAATCATTGCGGTGACCGCGGAGGTCAAGCGCGTCGACGGTACGTGGGGGTTGTGCGACGTCGAATACACCACCGACCTTCAGTTCTTCACCGCCGGCAGCGGCAACGTCTCCCAAGCGATCGGCGAACGGTTGCAGACCGAGCTTCCCGACCCGCCGCCCTACAACCTCTCGCCGATGCAAACCTGCCCGTTGCCCCTGCGGCTCTACCATGATGCACCCGTTGGGATGGACAAAAGCGGCAACAATGATCCAATTGCCCGCCCGTTCCAGGTGCGGCTGACCATCCACGCCCTGAGCCACCAACGCTTCAAGACCGAGATCTCCAACGACAAGGGGCCGTGGACCGATATCGAGGAGGCTCGCAAACGGGCGGAAGAGGGGGCCAAGGCAAGCGCCTCCTAGTTTCCGGGATCCGCGGGAACGACAAGGGAAAAGCCGCGACTCGGAGGCGTAGCCGTAGCGGAGCGCGGTTCACGCGTTTCCCCGTCCAGGCGGTGCGTTTTCCAAGCGGGGGGCGCGCCATACATCGAGTGTACGTTTCTTCACACGTCCATGAGTCGCAAGCAAAGCAACGCGCAACGGAGCCGTTCGGCAACACTCGCGCCCTCGCGAGATGCCGGGGGCGAGCTTGCCAAGCCGTGGGGGCATTTGCGCACCGGCTTCGGTCTCATCGCCTTTGGTGTGGCGTTGCTGCTCGTGCCGGTGGTGGCAGCGACCGTGGGGTTGTACGACTCGGTTGTGCTCGGGCGCGGCCTTGACTCGACGGTGCGGCTGTTGTTGCGCAATCTCGCGTTGATTGCCGGCGTCGCCGGGCTTGGCATGGCGTTTCTTGGGCTCGCTTTGTCGTTTACGCTGCGCCGCGACCATCCCGGCCAGAAGCGCCTGCGGGGGCCGCTCGAACTTGCGTTCGGACTTGCCGTCGGCGGCGTGCTGATGGTCGCGGGGACGTCAGTGCTCGTGCGCTGGTTTTTCACCCCAGAGACGCCGCAGGCGGTGGGGCTGCTTTCTGGCTTCGGGTTGCTTGGCGGAGCGCTGCTCGGACTCGCTGCGGTGTGGGGGCTCCTCGTTGCGGCGTCCCGCGTCGCGTTGCTTGCCGAGCAGCCGCGGCTTCGGCGGGCCTCGCGGTGGATGCGTGTCGCAGCCGTCGTTCTGGCGGGCAACGTGCTCGGCGTTGCCGTGGCCGAGGGGCTCGACTTCGGTCGAAACCTGTCGGTGGCGCTGGTCACCGTGATGTATCTTTTCACGCTGGCCGGTGGGATTTGGCTATCATGGACGTGCGCCCGCCTCCGTTCGCACGTCGGCGCCGCCGCCGCCGAGGCGGAGCGCGACCGGCCGAGGGCCTCGCCCGAGGCAGGGAGCGGGGGAAGCACATGAGGTCGACGTAGTCGCTGCGGAGTCAATGCCTGTGACCGAGGGGGAAACAAACGAGTTGTTTGAGCGGGGGCGCGCCGAGTTGGCCGCCGGCCGCATCACCAAGGCGCACCGTCTGTTCGCGCAGCTCGCCGAGACGGAGCCGGATCATCCGTTTCTCGGCCACGCCATGGCGGTTTCCTTGCCGGATTCGTTTCTGCTCAAGATTGACCGCCAACTGGAGAAGCACAACGCCCCGTTATGTCGCCAGGCACTTTTCGAGTTGCACTACCAGTACCTCGACGTTCGCCTGATGCTGATTGATATGTCGGAGGTGCGCTACCTGACGTCGCCAGGGATCGAGGTGCTCAGCGACGTGCTCAAGTGGCCGGAGGTGACGGTCAAACTGATCGACGTGCATCCGCGTCCGGCGCAGATATTAAAGATGCTCGGCCTGCAGCGGATCATTTGGGATGACTTTTCCTGTCCGGTCTGCGGCCGGGAGAAGCGTTGCCTCGCCAAGTTCGCGCAACGCAACCGCCATCCGCTGGGCCTGCCGCGCTGATGCGCAGCTGCCGGCGTGCCGGCGTATTTTCGCGTGCGAGCGGTGACGCTTCCCTGGGGAAGGTGCCGCGGCAAAAACCACTTCGGCAATGGCACGGCAGGCTTCGCCAATCTAGGATGGCGCTCCCTTCGGGACCGGCCGCTTGGGGTCGGTCCCGGCGGGCGAGTGCCACCGGGAACACTCGTCCGGCAATGACACCGACGGCCCGGAGAGCCGTTCGCCCACGCGCCTGCCGGTAGCTGTGCCTGTACCGCCCTGTTTGCGAGTCGGTGCCGCTTTCTGGTCGCAGCGAGGAGACGAACGACGAGTCAACCTGTAGAAGGAGACGCGCCGAAAGCCTCGGCGCAGCGTGGCATATGTATCGACCGCCCAACCCGCTAGTTAAACAGTACGACCTTCCCGTTGCCGAGCTTGACGAGACCGTCGAGCAAATGTTCGCCGGCAACAACGACCTTGCCGAGGTCGAAAAGGAGATCAAGTCCTTCAAGCTCGACGACATCATCGAAGGTACGGTGATGGGGATCGGCAAGGACGAGGTGATCGTCGACATCGGCTACAAGGCCGAGGGCTTCATCGACACCCACGAGTGGGACGACGTCCCGGAAGAGCTCGAACAACTCGAAGCCGGCAACAAGCTCGAAGTGCTGATCGACGCCTTCGACGAAGACGCCGGCATTGTCATCCTTTCGAAGAAGAAGGCCGACCGCATCCGCGCCTGGGAGCGCGTGATGAGCCAGTTCACGGAAGGCTCTGAAGTCACCGGCAAGGTCACCCGCAAGATCAAGGGCGGGCTGCTGGTGGACATTGGCGTGCCCGCCTTCCTACCGGCGAGCCAGGTCAGCAACCGCCGCGTCAAGGACGTCACCGAGTACCTCGAGCAGGAGCTTACCTGCAAGATCATCAAGATCGACGAGGACCGGATGAACATCGTCGTCTCGCGCCGCAAGCTGATCGAGGAGATGCGCGACCGCCTCAAGGAGTCGCTCCTCGCCGAGATCGATGAGGGCCAGGAGCGCGAGGGGGTGGTGAAGAACATCGCCGAGTTCGGCGCCTTCGTCGACCTGGGCGGCATCGACGGGCTGCTGCACATTACCGACATGAGCTGGGGCCGGGTGAGCCACCCCTCGGAGGTGGTTGCCGTCGACGAAAAGATCAATGTGAAGATCCTCAAGGTCGACCGCGAACGCGAGCGAATCGCGCTGGGCCTCAAGCAGCTCTCGCCGAGCCCGTGGGAGAACATCGAGGAGAAGTACCCCGTCGGCGCGAAGATCACGGGCAACGTGGTCAACGTGATGAGCTACGGCGCCTTCGTCAAGCTCGAGGATGGCATCGAGGGGCTTGTGCACATCTCGGAGATGAGCTGGACGAAGCGGATCCAGCACCCCTCGGAGCTCGTCAAGAAGGGGGACGAGGTCGAGGTCGTCGTGCTCGGCATCAATCGCGACAAGGAAGAGATCTCGCTGGGGATGAAGCAGGTCACGGAGAACCCGTGGAACACCGTCGCCCAGC
Organism: Planctomycetota bacterium; assembly: GCA_007127275.1. Taxonomy (GTDB): domain Bacteria; phylum Planctomycetota; class UBA8742; order SKZP01; family SKZP01; genus SKZP01. The sequence continues at coordinate 167 of SKZP01000288.1, read as the reverse complement.
TGCCGTCCTGGACGCATGGCGCCGCGGAGGTGTCGCGCGTTGAGCTACGCCCTGTCGCAGGCGCTCCGGGCGGTGCGCGGCAACTGGGTCGCGAGCGTCGCCACCATCACCACCATGACGCTGTCGCTCACCATCCTGGCGGGCTTCAGCCTCGTGAGCCTCAACCT
>SKZP01000034.1 GCA_007127275.1 Planctomycetota bacterium | reverse complement strand
TGCGGTGCGCATTGCCGGCGTCGACATCAGCGAGTTTGCCGCACTCACCGTCGAGGAGGCGCTCGCGTTTGCGGAGCGGATTCGGTTGCCCAAGGAGGAGGCGCAGGTGGCCGGGCCGGTGCTCACGCAGGTGCGCAATCGGCTGCGCTTCTTGAACGGTGTCGGCCTCGAGTACCTGACGCTGAATCGGCGCGCGCACACCCTCTCCGGCGGCGAGGCCCAGCGCATTCGCCTCGCCACGCAGGTCGGCTCCGGCCTCGTCGGCTGCTGCTACGTGCTCGACGAGCCCAGCATCGGCCTGCACCAGCGCGACAACGCCCGGCTGCTCGAGACGCTGCATCACCTGCGCGACATCGGCAACAGCGTCATTGTCGTCGAACACGACCCGGACTTCATCCGTGCGGCCGACCACGTCGTCGACCTCGGCCCGGGTGCCGGCCACGACGGCGGCGAGCTGCTCTACCAAGGCGACGTCGCCGGCTTGCTGGAATGCGAGGCCAGCGTCACCGGCGGCTACCTGAGCGGGCGCTTGCAGATCGAGCCGCGGGCGGTGCGCCGCAAGCTCAATCGCCGGGCGCAACTGCAAATCAAAGGGGCGAAGCAGCACAATCTCAAGAACATCGACGTCGACATCCCGCTCGGCCTCTTCACCTGCGTCACCGGCGTCAGCGGCTCGGGTAAATCCACGCTGATCGGCGACGTGCTGCTGCTCGCGCTGAAAAAGCGCCTGCACGCCGCGAAGGTCAAACCGGGCAAGCACGAAACCATTTTAGGCACCTCGCAGGTCGACAAGGTCATCGAGATCGACCAAAGCCCCATCGGCAAGACACCACGCTCCAACCCGGCGACCTACACCAACGCCTTCAACGAGATCCGCAACGCCTTCGCCCTGACCCGCGAGGCGAAGATGCGCGGCTACAGTGCGAGCCGTTTCAGCTTCAACGTCAAAGGCGGCCGCTGCGAGGCCTGCCAGGGCCAGGGCACCAAGCGCATCGACATGCAGTTTCTGCCCGACATGTTCGTCACCTGCGACGTCTGCCGCGGCCAGCGCTTCAACCGCGAAACCCTGGAAATCCGCTACAAGGGCAAGACCATCGCCGACGTGCTGGAGATGACGGTAAGCGAGGCACGGCAGTTCTTCTACAACTTCCCGAAGCTCGAACCCATGCTGCGCACGCTGGAAGACGTCGGCTTGCCGTATGTGCGCCTCGGCCAAAGCAGCAACACGTTAAGCGGCGGCGAAGCCCAGCGCGTCAAGCTGGCCGCCGAGCTAGGCCGCCCCGCCGGCACCGACACCCACACCGTCTACATCCTCGACGAGCCCAGCACCGGCCTCCACTTCGCCGATGTCGCCCGCCTGCTGGATGTGCTCAACCGCCTCGTCGACGCCGGCAACACGGTCGTCGTCATCGAGCACAACCTCGACATCATCAAGATGGCCGACCACATCATCGACCTCGGCCCCGAAGGCGGCATCCAAGGCGGCACCGTCGTCGCCGAAGGCACCCCCGAAGAAGTGGCCACCAACCGCTACAGCCACACCGGCAAGTTCCTTCGGCCGCTGCTCGGCACTGACGGATAAACAACTGGATGGTAGATGCTCACCGGGCGGCTTACTGGATTTTCCACTTGTCTCGCTCCGTGGTGACATCGTCCGTTTCGGACTCACCCCTGCGCCTTGGCTAGTGACCCGGCCGGAACGTCCGACGCTTGGTTAGGTCTGCAACGTGGGATTTTTGCCCCTTCCCCAAGCCCACGGGCTTCGCCCGAGGGTCGGCACCGTGATTCACGTTCGACCCACGGGTGAAGCTTGTGGGCTTGGGGGCACAGAACCCGCGCCTTCAAGGGGGCGGCGTGCGGTTCGGCATTGAGCCACCGCGACTGACGTGCAGCGGTTGTCGCAGCCCCGACCCGGTGCGCCCTCGCATCTCGTATCCGGTTCCGTTCAGGATTGCAATTGGGGCACAAGGCGGTAGGCTACCGCAGGGTAGTTGCGTAGCCGTGTGAGATGTCACGTGGTGCGGCGGACGAGGAGCAAAGGGTATGGCCCGGGCCCAAGCGAAGAAGAATCCACAGCAATTGATCATGCTTGCCGCCTCGCGTGCCCAGCGCAGAATCCACATCATGTATGTGCTGCTCGCGCTGATTTTTGCCGCGGCCCTTGGGTACTTGCTCGTGCGCGTCGGCATCAGCTTGTTCGAGGCACCGGCGCCGGTGGAGTTGGAGACCCGTCCGGTGGAAGTTCCGCAGCGGGCGGAGGCGCCGCCGCGTTCCGGCGATGGCGGACGCGGTGAGCGAGCCTTGTTGGGACATGCGGATATCTCGCGACTCGACGAGGCGCGTTCGTCGGGCTTTCGAGTGCTCGGGGCCCATGATGTCCGTACCGAGGAGCAGTTGCAGCGGGACGCGGCAGGCACCGAGGCGCTCGACGAGGAGGCCGCCCAGCGCTTTCGCGAGTTGGTCGAGCAGGCCGAGCGTTTGCTCGAGCGACGGTACGACTACCCTGCTGCGGTGCGTCGGTTCGAGGCCGCCCTCGCCCTTACGGGTGTGCCGTATTATGAGCGCGAGTTGGCCGTGGAGGGGCGCGACCGCGCCCAGGTCTTCCACACCGTCGTCAGTGGGGTCACGCCGCTGGAGCAGCGCTACCGTGTCGTGCGCTACCTTGCGCCGGGAGAGGAGTCGGACGCCGCCATTGTCGGGCTCGTCTCCCGAGATGTGCGCAACTGGCACGGCGCTGGGTCGGTCCGCATGAAGCGTCTCGACACGAATACGCTTACCGAGTTCCGTGTGTCGCCCCGCTGGGATGTCGAGGAGCTTGTCGGCGAGGCGCTACAGCAAGCCAAGGCCGAGCGTGTCCACCACCACATGAACCGGTTGCATCGCTTGCGTGGCGAGGGGCTGCTGAACCCGGTCGACTTGATCGAGGTGGCGGTACTCATCCGAGAAACCGGCGACTTCCGCGTGCCGGGCGGCGACTCGATCGACGCCGAGGAACTGGCCCACGCATGCCTTTCCGAGGCCTACGACCTGTGTCTCGACACGGGCACGAGCCTTACGGAAACGGTGCTGTTGCGTCGCGACCAACTGTTTACTGACTTTGCACAGTTGCAGTCGACGTTGCTTTCGGTGACGCAGGATCTGGCCGCGGCCAGAGGCGCGCAACGGCGGGAACTCGAGGAGCGCCACGCCGACGTCCAACGACGTTCGCACGCGTTGTTGAGCACGCTTGTGCGCCGCTACCCGCGCGCGTGGGACTTTCGCCATCTCGAAGGGATTGCGGATGCCGAGGTGTTGTACGAACGCTTCATCAATCAAGCGAACGAGGAAGCAGAACGGGAAGCGGACGTGATTGCCGGAGAAGGGGAGCGAGCCAGTGACGCACCGGAGGGGGCGAGCCGCGAGGAGCGGATTGCCTTTTACGTGACGCGAGGGGAGCGCCATATGGAGCGGGCCTACGAGTTGGTCCACGAGGCGCGCAGCGGCGAGTTGCCCGCCGACGAGGTGCAGGAGACCTACGCGGCGGCCGTCGACCGCTACTTCCGGGCGCGCGACTACTTCCGCCAAGCGCACCAACTGGCGCCGGACGACGAGGAGATTGCGAGGAAGCTGCGCACCGCCAACCAGGAGATTGGCTGGACGCGCCGCGAAATGTCGCTGCGCCGCTGACGCGTCGCACGACGACACCGAAACGACGACGAGTTTCCCACGCCCCGACGACGACGCAGCCCATTCCATGGCCGACAAACCCGTTTCCGACGAGCAGAACTCCGACGTCTCGAACGAGCAGCCGGCCGAGGGGACCGGCAGCCCGGCGGCCCCACGGAAGACCGTGCGACCCGAGGATCATTTGCTCGGCCTTGGCGGAGAAGGTCCGGTTCGACGGCGGCCCCGGCCGGTGATTACGTTGACGCGCGAGCGGCTCGAACGCGAGTTGCGCCTTGTGCGTGTCGTGTCGTTGCTTGCGGCCATCTGGGCGGCCTGGACGCTTATTGCCGCGTTCCTCGCGCTTGCCGACGAGCCGTTGCGCATGCGTATTGCGCAAAGCTGGTTGCCGCCGGGGCTTGTCGAGGCGATGGATCCTACCGGTCTCGCCATCCTCGTCTGTGTGCTTACGCTGACCGGCGGGGCACTCTACTTGTGGGGCGCGTTGCGGATGATGTGGCTCGAGCGTGTCGCCCGCTGGGTGTTGATGGGGCTTTCGTGGTTGCTGCTGCTTAACGTCGGGGCACGCTTGCTGGACGCGACGCACGAGCCGGCGTGGGAGATCATGATTTGGGAGATTGTGATTGGCGTTGCGCTGGTGGTGATCCTGCAGCGGCGAGCGATGGCTGAGCTGATGCTGCTGGCGGCGCTTACTCGGCGGCGTTTGGCGCTCGAGGCGGCGGTCAAGATGGCGCGCAAGGAAAAGCCGGGGCCGAGCGAGATTCGCGAGCACGGCGAGTTCGTCGACGCGTTGATGCGCACGGCAGAGCGCTACCGGCCCGCGCCGGAAGCTCCGAGAACGGGGCTCGCCGCCGCAATCGCCGCCGCTCGCCAAGCGGCGCAACAAGGCGCGAGCGCTCCTGCCGGCGGTGCCGAAGTCGGACACGCCGCCCAGGCGCCGCCGCCGGGGTATGCGCCGGAGAAGGCCCCGCAGGAGCCCAGCGTACCCGTGGAGCGGATTGCCACGGTGAGTCCGTATCCGCTGCTCGTCGAGTCTCGACTCGTGCCGACCCCGTGGGGCGGCACGGGGCTACGCTGGCTCGGCGAAGAGGTGCCGGAGGGGGAGCGTGTCGGCTACGCGGAGCATGTGGCTGCGCGGGTACGGATCCGCAACGGCGCGCTCGCCGGTCACACGCTGGAGACCGCGGCGCGACACTG
>SKZP01000016.1 GCA_007127275.1 Planctomycetota bacterium | reverse complement strand
CCTGTCTGGAAGGCGAGTGCACCCTCTCTCCCGGCGGGCTTGCCGAAACAGGCGTGGGGATGATTGCGCCCCGGGTGGGCGCACGCGTCTCATTCTCCGAGGTCGACGTAGATGCCGTCGTTGAAGTCCGCCAGGTTTTTCAGGAGACGGCGGTCGTGATCGGCGATGCCGATGCAGTGCAGGCGGACTTGGTCGAGGATGTTGCGAGTGGTGACCTCGTGGATCAGGTTGTCCATTTGTAGGCGGTGGTAGCTTGCGAGGTTGTCCTCGAAGCGCTCGCGGGTGATGCGTCCGCTCCCCGTGGGGTCCATTTGCTCGAACCATTCCTTGATTTGTTGCTCGTGCAGATACTCCGTGTCGAACTGCGCGAGGAGTTGCTCGTAGGTGAGGAAGCCGCGCTCCTTGTCGTCGAGGGCGGGGAACGTTTGCGGGCCGTTCGTCCAGTACTTTCCGGTCGTGGCGAAGCCGTCGGTGAGGAAAATCACCGCTTCGACCGACTCTTCCTCGCCCATGCGACCGCCGAACTCCTCCGGCGGATGTTTTCGTGTTCCGCCGCGCTTGTCTGCCTCCGGCTCCGCCGGTTGGGCGCTCTCGGGAAACTCGTGGCCGGCGGCCATGTGCAGCGCGGTGTCGATTGCGTCGTAGAAGTTCGTGAGCTCGCGTGCCTCGAGGGAGCGGATCCACTCGATCGCGTCGTCCTTGTTCTCGCGAGTCGCCGGCACGACCTGGCTGCGCCAGTAGCGCACCCGGCTGTTGTAGGCGATCACCGTGAACGCCTCGGTGGGGTCGCCGAGCTCGGCGTCGCCGGGCATGCGGCCGTTGCGCGGATGAAGATGCCGGCTGCTCCGCGAGGGGTCGGGCTCGTCGAGGGCGTCGATCACGTGGATCAGCTCGGCGCGAGCGAGGTCGAGCCGGGTCTCGATGGCGTCCCAGTCGAAGTCGCGCGCCTGCCCTTCTTCCTCGAGGCGCTTGCGGATCGCCTCCTTCTCCACCAGTTCGCGCCCCATCGATTGGGAGGTATCGATGACGAAGACCGTCTTGTTCGGGATCTGCACGCTGAAGTAGCGGCGCAGGTCCATGCGCGACTGCACCCGCTGGCCGGGGTCCTCCTCCACCTCGCCGGCACGAAAGGCTTCGAGCCAGGCACGCCACAGGCTCGCGTCGTCGGGATACGGCTCGCCGGTGCGCCCGTGCAGGATCTCGGTGATGCGAAAGCGCAGTCCCGAGGCCTCGCGTTCGAGCATCTCGACGAGCGCCTCGTAGGCGGCCACGCGCTCCTCGCTCGGCCCCGGCGGTGCGTCGAGGATCATTCGCTCGATGACGAAAACGGTCGCCGTGCGGACGCGGTAGTCGATGTCCCAGCGGTTCTCGAGCACCTCGCGGCGACCCGCTTCGTCGAGCACCTCGGTCCCCTCGTTGGCGACGTGGTGTGAGGTGACGACACGCAGCGTCCACCGCTCGGCAGAAAGGGCCCGCAGGTAGAACTCGGCGTCGAGTGAGTCGGCGCGGTGGCGCAGGTGCAACGCGACGATTGCGTGGCTGCCCTCCTGCGTCATGTGGCGTTCTTCGAACATCAGCTGCTCGAGCCAACTTGCCACGGTCTCCCGCAGCGACTCCTCCTCGGCCATGCGCCACAGGGCGCGTACCGCGGGCTCGATCAGTGCGTCGCGGTCGATCTCGTGGCGCTGCTCGACGTGCTCGAGCGTGCCGAGCACCTGCTGCGCGAGAAAGCGCACCGCACGCGCCGAGGGGGCCTCGGCCAACGCGGCGATCTTCTCGCTCAGCGCCTCGTCGCTGACGGACTCGTCGCTCAAGCCGCTGCGGATCTCGCGCATCAGCGACGCGGCTTGTCGCGCATCCTTCGCGGCCTCGGGATTGCCCCGTTCCGCGGCAGTAAGCAAAAGTAGCGGCGCCAGCCCGAGCGCGAGCGCCATCATGATCCCGCGCACGCCGACGGCCATCCCAGGACTCATAACTCCTCCTCTCTGCTGCTCACTAGCTGGCTACCTGAATTCGCTGGTGTAGATGGGTGGCCGCGGCGCGACAGCGCAGCACGCCCGGATGTTTCGAAGGGATTCGCTCTCGGGTGCCGCGACACCCAGCCCATTGGGTGACGGCACCGCGTCGACGTGCGAGCCGCGACCGCGCTCCACGTCGGTTGCGGCTGCCAGTCGCGGCCAGCCACCGATCGTATCCGCACGTCCGGTAGCTCGCTACGGTCATGCGAGTTCGACGACCACGAAGGATCCTACATTCTTCGTTCGTGGCCCCAAGGTGCCGAGGTCGATGTACACACCTCCGCGAACAGTGACGACCAAGCCCACGGGATTCGCGCGCGGCTCGAGGCACGTGTCGAATGCGACCACGAGCGAAGCTTGTGGACTTGGTTAAACGACCGAGCCACAACTCGGAGGGGCAGGGCGCAGCCAGGATTGTTGGGCCACACCAATACCGCCCGCACCTCCGTAGGACGGGCCTCAGTGCTCGCCAAGTGCGCAACAAACCTGCCTCGCAGGACTGACGCCCGGCGCCCGCAGAAATGAAAACATACGGGCATGTCACCAACACCCAGGACTGCGTTCGGACGTCCCGTTCCGGGCTACAAAGCAGGTAGAAATCCCGCGGTGTCGGCTCGGGAACCGGCAGGAAATTGCTTCCGAACGCTCGCGCGCTACGCTCAACGTTGGGAAGGAGTTTCCAGGCTACTCCCTAAAAGCCGAGTTGACCCATGGCGGATACGACACCGAGCGAGAGCAGCATCAACCCCATCAAGGCAATGGGTGTCATCATCAGCGTGAAGGTGTCCTCGCCACGACGGCCCGGCTGAAACTGTGCATCCGCTGCCGTGAGCCGCTTGGAGTCCGTTCGCTGGCGGCATGTTTCGGTTGCCGTGTTTGCTGCTTGCATGCGAGTGATCATTTGTAGGTGTCCTCGGGGGAGCGAATTGGCGGCGTGCAGTCCATTCGTTTACGGATTGCTCGCAATTCCCATGCCATCCCGAACAATCTTGGCAGCCACTCCTTCGGAGCCGCCATGCCACGGCTAAGCATAAGCCATACTCCGAGGGATCCAAGCGAAAGCTAGGGTTTTGCCTGATTTGAAGATAGGGCAATGCCCGAGTCTTTGCGAATGAATGGGTCGCGTGATGGCAGGCTGGCGCGAGATGATTCGCACGCATGTGACATTTTGCCGTACACGGGGTGACTACTCTGTCCCGTTCGCGGCGGCATGCCGCGGCATCTCGAACGTGGCGAGCGTCCCCTCTCCGGGACGGCTTTCAATGTCCAGCCTGCCGCCGTGGCGCTCGGCGGTCAGGCGAGCGAGGAAGACGCCAAGACCCATGCCGCGGGGGCCGCGTGTTGAAAAAAAGGGCTCGCCAATACGGGCGAGCGTGGACGCATCCATGCCGGGACCGCGGTCGCGCACCTCGATGCGCAGCGAGTTTTTCGTGCGGCGTAGTGTTACGTCGACGAGTGCCAATTCGGCTGTCGCAGGTGAGCCGCTCGGCGACGACGTTCTCACCCGTGTCGACGTGTCACGCGCCTTCTCGTCCGACGCCAACAGCGCATTTTCGACCACGGGGACGAGCCCGGCGAGCAAGCCGCTGTCGAGGCATTCTTTCGCCTGCGACCGCTCCGGAGGCGTTTCGTCGACAAGCTGCACCCGTAGCCGGCCCGGCGCCGTTCTCGGCAACGCGGCGACGAGCTCCTCATGGATGGCCTCCGCCTCGAACGGCAGCGCCTCCCCCCTTGCCTGCGTTCCGGCCCGGCCGCTCATGCGGTCGAGCACCTCCCGGCAGCGCTGCACCTCCTCGCGGATCAACCCCGCGTCGTCGCGCAGGCTCTCCGTCACGGTGCCTTGTTGCGACGCGCGCTCCAGCTCCGCCGCCGCCACGGCAATGGTGCCCAACGGCGTGGAGAGTTCGTGTGCAGCGCCGGCAGCGAGCGTGGTCAACGCGGCAAGCCGTTCCTGTTTGGCGATCAGCGAGCGCGCCTGGGCAAGCTCGGCGTCGCGCGCCCGCAAAGCGGCACGGATGCGACCAATAAAGTAGGTCATCATCACCGCGACGGTTACGTAGGCGAGCCACGTTCCCAGCGTCGCCGGCGTGGTCTCGTCGTAGCCGAGCTCCAGCAGCGTCGGCGACGGCGGCGGCAACGGCTGATGCTCGTAAAGAAGCGCCGCGTAGCCGAGCGTCGAAAGGGCCACCATCATCCACGCCCAGTGCCAGCCGAGCACCATCGCGGCAATGGCGACGTGCACAATGTAAAGCGCCACGGCGGGGTTGGCGGGGCCGCCGGTGTAGTAGAGCAGCGCGGTGAGCAAGCCGACGTCAATGAGCTGCACGACGACCAGCCACGGGCGCGCCCCCGGTCCTCGGTGAATGTCGCCGAGCACGAAGAGGAGGTTCGTCGCCGCGGTGATGCCGGCAATGGCAATCAGCGGCGCAAACGGAAGCCGCATGTCGACGAGCGCCGCGGCGACGAGCAGCGCCGCCTGTACCGCCGCAGCGATCCAGCGCAATTGCAGCACCCACCGCAGCGCTGCCCCCTCGACGAGGCTACGCTCCGACGAAGCAACGTCCGACACGCTCGCCGCAAGCCCTCGCTCCCCGCGCTGCCGCCAGCCAAGCATCCGCCACCGCCTCTCCCGGCGAGCCGCCAAACGTCGCCAAACGCCGCCGTTCGTGGCTCACCTCCATAAAACCACGTCGAATCTCGCCGAGACGTTACCATTCGAGCCGCACGAACGCGGCGGGTGACGTCTCTCCCTGCCGCCGACGGCTGCCACGTCGTGGAGCGGAACCGGCGAGACCGTAGCGCAGTCGAGCACAGCCGTACGAATACGACTGCCGAGTCATGTG